>JAYSSN010000271.1:0-9426 GCA_043720555.1 Rhodobacterales bacterium
CGCCGATCCTCCGGTCCGCGGCGAATGTCGAAACGCTCTACGATCAGCGCAGGCGACATGCCGTCTGGCATCGCTGTCAGTGCGACGTCCGGCACAGTAAAGCCCGCCGCGCGACCAAGTTCCAGGCAAAGCCATTCGACGACTGGCAGCATCTCGAAGCCGGCCGTTCCTGCGGGCTTCAGAATATGCGTGAAGGGGAGATCAATCGCCGGCAAGAGAGTGGCGTCCGGCCCGAGGTACATAGGGGCCTTGATCTGGACGCCCGAAAGACGCGGCGTCTCAGCGCGCGCGTAGATCTTCGCAAGGTTCTGCTCAAAGCTCTCTTCGATCTCGCCGCGCGCCGGGCCCTCGTAGTGACCCTTGAACTGTCCCGCTTCGGCGAAGCCGCTCAGCACATATGCGAGAATATCCTGTGGCAGGTTCATTCCGTCGTCACCCGCCGAAACCACTGTGATGTTCGACATGTAACGATGACCGCGTCGCAGTGCCTCGCGGTCATCGCGCTCATGCAGCACCTGGGCGAGCCAGCCTTCCGGAAGCAGCGACTCAATGAAGGCCGGGAGCTTCCCCGGTGTGGTTTCGCGGACAATCGTCGGTCCCGCGCGCCGGGCCGGTTTCCAGCGCCATTCGAAGCCGTCATGGGCCAAGCGCCCAAGCGGCTCGTCGTGCCAGGCAACCAGCAGCTCAAGCGCCGCCTTGTTCGTCGAGGGCTTGGGTGCTCCAAGCTGCGCCAGGAGGTAGCGCTCGGCGCCTTCGCCCTCGCGATACCAGTTGTTCTCGCGCGCCAAAGCCCAGATTGCATCTGCGACCGCATTGGGTGTGCCATGCTCTTCGACCAGGCGTGCGGCCATTTGCGCCCGCATTTCGCTTGTGATGGCACTAGCGTGCTCGCTCCGCAGGCGGAAGGATTCGAGAAAGCGCTGTCGGGGGGAAGAGACTGGAATTCGCAGTTCGCCCAGATCATCGCCCACGATCGCCGTTGCTGTCGAAGGGTGCGGCGGCGCTTCGTTCTGCACAATCTCCAGGCTGCGCAGTCGGGTGCGCTGGTTACGTCGGCCGCTGATGAACAGCCGGCCATCCGGCGTGGGCGCCAATAGGGCTGCACTCGCCGACGACAAATAGGCATTGGGATAGAGGTAATGCGCGATGCGGACCGCATGATCCAAGACGGCTGCGTCTGCATCTATGCCGTCATCAACGTAGACGCCTCGAAACAGTTGGATAATCTCACCGGCCTGCGCGCGCTGGTGGGCGCGTTTTGCATCGAGCGTTTCGCCGACCATGTGGATCGCCATAGGATTATCTCGCATTTCAGATGCGGGAAAATTCCACAATCTGGAGAGCAACGCAAGAATTATCTCGCATCTCACATGCACGATAATGCTGAGAGGTGGCAAGAGAGGTGTCCGCGACGTACCACGCACTCGATGGCCAGATCGCTGAAAGGTAACCGCCTCGGCATCAAGCGCCCTGGCAAATCTGGCCACCGCGTCGGCGTGGTTATGGCAGGCGCGAACCACGTCATGGTACGAAAGGGTCAGGCCAAGCCCAGCCTTTTTCGCCTGATCCCCGCCAAGTTCGGTGACCTTGGCCAGCAGACTTTGCATATCATCATCGGTCAGCGCGCGCAGGGTGACCCAAAGTTCGGCTGCAGCGGGGGAAATGCCTAACGCGGGTTCGCCCATGGTCATATGCGTGATCGAGGTCAGCTTGTAGCCCGGCCCAACGGTGCCGCCAGGGCCCGCCGCCGTGATTGCAGGGATCAGGTGGGCCAGCGACTAAGCGGGCGAAATGCCCGCCTCGGGCACCGACGCATGCGAGGTTTTGCCGCTGAACATCAGCTTCAAACCACGCGAGGCGCAGTTGACGGGGCCGTCTTTCAGCAAGACATCGCCAAAGCCGACGCCCGGCATGTTGTGCAATGAAAATGCCTAGTCGGGTGCAATGTCTGCAAAGCGCGGATCGGCGATCACGGCAGCGGCGCCGTCTCTTCCGCTGGTTGAAACATCAACACAACGCGCCCCTGCGCCGGGCGATTGCGCGAAATCAATCGCGCCAGACCAAGCAGAATGGTGCGTTGCCCATCATGGCCGCACAGATGGCCTTTGCCGTGATTGGTGGTTTTGTGAGCAATATCCGTTAGCTCTTCGATTGGCAGCGCGTCGAGTTCAGAACGAAACATGACGGTTGGGCCGGGGGCGGTGCCTTTGAAAACCGCCGCAACGCCGTGGCCACCAAGGCCGGTCACAATCTGGTCAGGCGACAGCGGACGCAGGGCCGCGAGCATGATGACTGCCGTGCATTTTTTTTGCCCCGACACTTCGAAATGGGAGTGCAGATGGTGTCGAAAAGCGATCAGTTCCACAAAATCTGAATTGGTTAGCATCCGGGCCTGCCATGCGTTGCACTGGCTGACATTGGGAAAGGAAATTGCCCTTGTCATACATATCGCTGCGCAGAGTGCGGATGCTGCGGCCGATGGTCAACCACCAATCGGTGTAACCCTTGCCGGTGGTTATGGGCATTGTCATCGCGCATGTGCGCGACATCTTGCAAAAGACCGCCATCCTGACCCATGGCGCAGGCAATTTCACCGCCGCCCCTGGCCGGGCGTTTGGCCAGATACGCGAAAAGGCGTTGGCGAAAGCGCTGGGAGTGGGTAGGTAAAATCTTGAAAACCAATTAGCTTTCCATATCCACCTGCGCCAGTATGGCCTATAGTTTGAACGGTAAGCAGGCAGAATGCGCGCTCCCCGGCGAATGGCCGAAAGGCCGCAGCAATTCCCATTCGGAGCGGACTCAGGAACATGGAAACAAAGACACGAATTGCGCTTGTTACCGGTGGCGGCAGTGGCGTGGGGCGGGCGGTTGCCTTGGCCCTTGCGGTGGCGGGCTGGGCTGTTGTGGTGACTGGCCGCAGGTTGGCCCAGCTAGAGGAAACGGCGGCGCTTGCGGGCTCGGTGGTGCCGATAGCCGCTGATGTCACCGATTCGGCTTCGGTTGATGCTTTGTTCGCGGGGATTGCGGACAGGTTCGGGCGGCTGGACCTGTTGTTCAATAATGCGGGCGTTAACGTACCCAAGGTGGCGCTGGACGAAGTGGCGGTGGCGGACCTGCGGTCGATCATCGACGTTAACCTATTTGGGGCGATGCTTTGCGCCCGCGCCGCGATGCGGCAGATGAAGGCGCAGGACCCGCAGGGCGGGCGCATCATCAACAATGGCTCGGTTTCGGCCCATGCCCCGCGCGCGCATTCAGCACCCTATACGGCGACCAAACATGCCATCACCGGACTGACCAAGTCGATCACGCTGGACGGGCGGGCCTTTGGCATCGCCTGTGGGCAAATTGATATTGGAAATGCAGTGACCGGGATGACCACCCACATGCAGACAGGCACCCGGCAGGCGGATGGTAAACTTGCGGTCGAGCCACGGATTTCGGTCGAGCAGGTCGGGTCTGCGGTGACTTATATGGCCAACCTGCCGCCCGAGGCGAACATCCCGTTCATGACCGTGATGGCCACCACGATGCCACTTTATGGGCGGGGTTAGGCGGTAACCAGATCGCCGGAGTCGATCTGACCCCCGGCGGCATGGATCCGGATGTTGCCTGCCCAATGCTGCACCATCCGGCGCAGGTTGTCGCGGGTGCGTCCGGCGATATGGGGGCTAAGGACAGTGTTTGGCGCGGTCAGGATCGGGGCATCGGCGGCCAGAGGTTCGGCCTCGAACGCATCAATCCCCGCCGCCGCAATATGGCCCGCATGCAGACAGTCGGCCAAAGCTGCTTCATCGACAATGCCGCCGCGCGCGGTGTTGATCAGCACCGCTCCGGGCCGCATCTGCGCCAATCGCGCGGCGGACAGCAGATCGCTTGTGAAAGGCGTCAGTGGCAGATGCAGGCTGATCACGTCGGCCCATTCCAGCAGTTCGTCCAGTCCGCGAAACCCCGCGACCCCTGCCAAAGGCCCTGAGGGCCGGGTATAGCCGATCTCACAGTCAAACCCCGCCAGCCGCCGCGCGACCAGTTGCGCAATCGCCCCATAGCCGATCAGCCCGACCCGCGCGCCAGTCAGATCGCGTCCCGTGGTCCACAGCGCCTCGTCCGCCCAACCGCCTGCCCGCAGCCGCGCGTCGGACTGGGGAATGCGCCGCAGGCAGGCCAACATCAACCCAACCGTCATATCAGCTATCGTTGGCGCATTGCGACCGGGGCTGCGCGCAACAATCACTCCGCGCGCAAGGGCGGCGGCGACTGGCATGTAATCGGTGCCGGTGCCCCACTGATGTAAAAGTCGCAAGCGCGGTGCTGCGTCCAGCAGGGCTGGCGCCATCCGAACCCCGCGCACCACGGCATAATCGACTTTTGCCAAGGCCTCCGCCCGGTCGGCATCAGAATTGCTGGCGGTGAAAACCAGATCCAGATCGTTACCGACATGGCCCCGGATCACCGCCTTCATGGCGGTATCGAACGCTTCGAGTACCGCCACCCGCACCACGGCTTAGCCGCGCCCCTTGATCAGTGCTGCGATCATCGCCGTTTCTTCTTCGGTCAGATCGGTCAGCGGGCTGCGCACCGGACCCGCCGCAAAGCCGCGCAGTCGCACCCCGGCCTTGACGGCCGAGACAGCGTAACCTGTCTTGCGGTCGCGGATTGCGGCGAAGGGATAGTAGAAATCGCGCAACAACGCATCGCAGGTTGCGTCGTCGCCCGCCAGAAACGCCCCGTGAAACTTCAGCGCGGTATCCGGCACAAAGTTGAACACCGCTGAGGAATAGGTCGGCATCCCCGCGCCGCGATAGGCCTGCGCGAACAGCTCATGCGTCGGCATCCCGCCGATGTAGGACAGTCGGTGCCCCAGTTTCAGGGTGACCCGCCGCACCATGTCGATATCGCCCGTGCCGTCCTTGAACCCGATCAGGTTCGGGCAGTCATCGGCCAGCCGTTCTAGGGTTTCAGCCGTTACCCTCGACTGGCCGCGGTTGTAAACGATCACGCCCATTTTGGTGGACCGGCAGACGGCGCGAATGCGCGCCTCGATCCCGTCAGCCGGGGCTTCGGTCAGGTAGTGCGGCAACAGCAGAATTCCGTCGCCCCCCGCCGCCTCGATCCCTTGCGCCAATTCGCAGGCCAGTTTGGTGCCATAGCCGCAACCGGCGATGATCGGGCTGGAAGGTTGGGCGGCCTTGGCGGTTTTTACCACTTCGACAATCTCGGCTGGCGTCAGCGAGAACATCTCGCCGGTGCCGCCCGCCACGATCAGCCCGGCCACCGGAAATGCCGACAGCCATTCCAGATGCGCCGACAGGGCCTTGGCGTCAAATCGGTCATCCTTGTCGAACGGTGTGACCGGAAAAGACAAAAGCCCGTTGCGGATCAGTTCCTTGAGGTCGTTTGGTGCGATCATGTCAGGTATCCTTTCAAGTCAAATCGGCCGGAAGCAGGTCTTCCGGCATGTTCTGGAATGCCACAGGCCGCAGCCAGCGACGGATCGACATTGTGCCGACCGATGTGGCACCAAAGTTGGTCGAGGCGGGGTAGGGCCCGCCATGCACCATTGCTTCGGACACTTCGACACCAGTGGGAAAGCCGTTGGCAAGAATGCGCCCGGCCTTGCGTTCCAGCGCCGGCATCAGGCTTTGCGCCAAGGCGGTGTCGCCCGCGTCCAGATGCAGGGTGCAGGTCAACTGTCCTTGCAGGCTGTTGGCAACTTGCCGCATTTGATCGGCATCGCGGACCCGAACGATCAGACCCAGCGGGCCGAACACCTCTTCTGCCAGCGCGTGATCGGCCAGCCAGTCATCGCCCGAGACTTCAAACAAATAGGGCATGGCCTGCCGCAGGTCGCAGGTCGGGGTCAGCACTGCGCGCACGCCCATGCTCGCTGCAATCCGGTCGCGCCCCTGGCGATAGGCCACGGCCATGCCATCGGTCAGCATGGTTTGCGGCCCGATGGGGGCCAGGGCCGCGTGGGCGGCGGTGGCAAAGGCATCAGCCCCGGTACCGTCAATTATGATAGCAATGCCGGGATTGGTGCAGAACTGCCCTGCACCCATGGTCAGGCTGGCGGCCCAACCTGCAGCAATCTGGGGTCCGCGACGGCCGATGGCTTCGGGCAGCAGGAACATCGGGTTCACTGATCCCAACTCGCCAAAGAACGGGATCGGTTCGGGCCGCGCCGCACAGAGGTTGAACAGCGCCCGGCCCCCGACCAGCGAGCCGGTGAACCCCACCGCACGGATCCGCGGATCTGTGACCAAAGCCTCGCCAACCTTGCGGTTGCCACCTTGGATCAGGCTGAACACGCCGGGCGGAAGGCCGCAAGCAGCCACGGCTGCGACGATCGCGTCGCCGATGATTTCGGACGTGCCAGGATGCGCCGAATGCCCTTTGACGACCACCGTGCAACCTGCCGCCAGCGCACTGGCGGTGTCCCCGCCTGCGGTGGAAAACGCCAGCGGAAAGTTTGATGCCCCGAATACCGCGACCGGACCGACAGGTCGCTGGATCAGCCGGATTTCCGGTCGGGGCAGGGGTTTGCGGTCGGGCAATGCCGCGTCAGTTCGGCGGTCGAGGTAATTCCCGGCGCGGATATGCGACGCGAACAGCCGCAACTGGCCTGTGGTGCGGCCGCGCTCGCCCTCCAGCCGCCCTGCGGGCAGGCCAGTTTCCAGCACGCCGATTTCGGTGACAGCAGCGCCGCGCATGTCGATCTGATCGGCAATCGTTTCCAGCAGCGTGGCCCTTTGGTCGCGCGTGGTCGCGGCATAAGCGGAAAACGCCGCCTCGGCGGCGGCACATGCGGCAGCGACCAGTTCAACTGTTCCCGCAGCAAAGCTGTCGACCCCGCCATCGGTGCGCGCATTGGTGAACCGTTTGTCGCCGCCAACCTGCGCACCCGCGATCAGATGGTTGCCGTGGAACTCATAAGCCATTGTATCCTCAGCGATTGTTGACGCTACGCCAATCGGCGAACAGCGCAAGGTTGGAAGTGTCAGTGGGCGGATAAAGCCCGATGATGGTGGCCCCGGATTTGACCCGCTCGACCACGAAATCCTCGTAAGCGGTCATCTCGACAGCTTCGATTGCCACTTCGTCGGCAATGCCTGCCGGGATGATGATCACTGCATCATCGTCGCCCACCACCACATCGCCTGGAAACACCGCAACATCGCCGCAGCCGATCGTGCCGTTGATCTCAATTGCCTCGTGCAGGGTCAGGTTGGTGGGGCTGGCGGCGCGCTGATGATAGGCGGGAATGTCCAGCGCGCCGATCACCATGGAATCGCGAAAGCCGCCATCCGTGACGACGCCCGCCCCGCCCCGCACCATCAGGCGGGTGATCAGGATATCGCCGGAGCTGGCCGCGCGGGCATCCTTGCGGCTGTCCATCATCAGGATGCTGCCGACCGGGCACTGTTCAACCGCTTGCCGTTGCGGGTGCATCGGGTTGCGAAACTCGGCCAGCGTGTTGCGATCTTCACGCGCCGGAATATAGCGCAGTGTGAACGCAGGGCCGACCATGTTACGACCCTTGCGCGCGACAGGACGGACGTCTTGCAACACCTGATTGCGCAATCCGCGTTTGAACAGGGCGGTGGCCAACGTGGCGACAGAAACGCCCATAAGCTTTGCGTGGGTATCGGGGTTCATGGTACCTCCTCAGACGGGAATGTGGGTGCCGATGGCATGGGTGGACAGGGTCCAGTCGCGCGCCTGACCCGACAGCGACAGGCCGAGACCGTGCCGCGAGGGCACAGCCACACGGCCGTTTGAAATATCGAGCCGTTCGTTGAACAACACTTCGAGCCAGTGAAAATGCTCGATCCACGGTTCTTCGGGGAAGGCGGCGGCAAGGTGGACGTGAATCTCCATCACCCAATGTGGTGCGATGGCGACGCGCTGTTCCTCGGCGGCGGCCATGGCCTTTAGGAAGGGTGTGATGCCGCCGATCCGCAAAGCATCGACCTGGCTGATATCGCAGCCCCCTGCCTGCACCAGCCCAATTGCCTCGGCGGGCGAGGTCAGCATTTCGCCCGTCGCAATCGGCGTCGCGAGGTCACGGGCAAGCGCCGCATGGCCGACAAAATCCAGCGCGTCCAGCGGTTCTTCGATGAAGGCAAGGCCCATGTCATCGACGATCCGCCCGAATTGCAGGGCATAGGCGCGGTCCCATTGCTGGTTGGCGTCGATCATCAGCGCCACACCATCGGCCAGATGGCTGCGCATCGCGTCGATGCGGCGCAGATCTTCCTGCCCGTCGGGCTGGCCGACTTTCATCTTAATGCCGCCGATACCCAATGCCAGCGAACGGTCAGCAGCCGCCTTGACCTCGGCAATCGATGCTTGCAGATACTGGCCTTCGGAATTGTAGATCCGCAGCGTGTCGCGGTGCGCGCCCAGCAGTTTTGCCAAAGGCAGGGTGGCGCGGCGGGCCTTCATATCCCACAGCGCCACGTCAAAGGCGGCGATGGTCTGATAGGACATGCCACCGCGACCCAGTGAATTGGTCTGCCAGCGCAGCAGCTCCCAAAGCCGCCCGATATCATTGGGGTCTTGCCCCATGATGCGCGGCGCAATTTCGCAAGCCAGCGCGTACATCCCGGCCCCCCCGGCGCGCAGCGTATAGGAAAACCCCATGCCGACGTGGCCAGACTCGCTTACCATTTCGACGGCGAGGATATCCACCGCCGCCAGCGGTGACTGCCGCCCAGTCAACACTTTGGCGTCAGAAAGTGGGTTTTGCAGCGGAATCACGATATGGCTGATCTGCATGCCTGCAATGGCATCCTGACTGGCAGCCCCACGCGGGGCACCGGCCAAGGGCGGGCGGGACGGGATTAGGCGGCGGGACAGGTCAAGGCTCATCAGTAGATCACCGGTTCTGGGGTTGGCCCGCCGAAATCGGCGCGCAGGAAGTCAAAATCGCAGCCCTTGTCGGCCTGCTCGATATGTTTGTTGAACATGAAGCCATAGCCGCGTTCGTAATGCGCGACCGGCGCCACCCAAGCTGCGCGCCGGCGGGCCAGTTCCTCGTCGCTGACCCGCATGTTCAGGCTGCGTTCGGGCACGTTCAGATCGACGATATCGCCGGTCTGCAACAGCACCAGCGGCCCGCCCACCCAAGCTTCGGGGGCGACATGCAGCACGCAGGCACCAAACGACGTGCCCGACATCCGCGCATCCGACAGCCGGACCATATCGCGTAGGCCCAGCTTCAACAGCGCCTTGGGCATCGGGATCATCCCCCATTCCGGCATCCCCGGCCCGCCCTGCGGCCCCGCATTGCGCAGCACCAACACAGTGTCGGGCGTCAGAGGATAGTCGGGATCGTCGATGATTGCCTTCATTTCGGGGTAACTGTTGGCGACCAGTGCCGGGCCGGAATGAATATGGAATTTCGGATCGCAGGCCGCAGGTTTG
>JAYSSN010000272.1:0-3601 GCA_043720555.1 Rhodobacterales bacterium
TGCGGATTTCGTCTTCCACCGCCGCCGTCTTGTCGGCCAGCATCAGCCCCGCCATCAGCAGCATCCGCGCCTCGGGCAAGCGGCCCATCTGCGTGACCACCGGTTGCGCTTCGTTGTCCAGCATCTGTGCGGCACCGCGCAAGAAATGCTCCTCCCCCGGCTGGCACGACACCTGAAACACCTTGCCGCCAATGGAAATGTCGATATCAGGCATGCGCGCGCTCCTCGCCGATCAGGGGGGACAGTTCTGCCAGAATCTCGTCCATTTCGGCGATTTCGGCCTGGCGTGTCGTGCGAAGCGCGTCGAGTTCCGCCAGCATCGCCTTGTTGATAAGCTGCGGCTCGGTCGTCCCGGCTTCGGCCGCATCACGCATGCGCGCCAATTGTTCGCGCAGCTGCAGGGTGATCTTGCGCATCCGCTGCAATTCCAGCCCCTGCACATCCAGCTGTCGCGTCATCTTGTCGATCCGGGCCTCAAGCTGCGCTTGTGCCACGGGGACGTGGACGGGCTTGGCCTCGGCCGCTTTGGCCTCGCGGTCTTTCAGCGCCTTGATCCGATCCTGCAACTGCAGGTTCAGCGCTTTTTCGTCGTCCACCTGTGCGCGCAGCAACGCCTCGCTGCCCGTCGTCGGAGCCACCGAAACCGGGGGAGCGCTCACGCGGTCCAGCCCCTTGCCGATGCGTTCCAGCGCCGCTGTGATCCGACGCTCAAGTTCTGCGATGTCTTGCATGCGGCCTCGCCTTTTATCCCGTCGGAACTGTGTCCGTTTGTGACAGGTTGCGAATCGCGTGCCTCCCGTCAACCCCGAACATAGCCCAAAGCGCGCCGACAAGCGCCCCTTTGCTGCCAAAGCCTTGCAGGCCGACCTTGATCTTGGCGCGTCGCATCGTTAATCCCGCACAGACCCTTCCTTTAGCCAACAGGAATATAGCCGTGGACATTCAGACCCTGCGCACGACGCACGCTGAACATTGGATGCGCGCCTGCGCCATCCGGGTGTTGACCCTGGACGCGGTGGCGGCTGCTAACTCGGGGCATTCGGGCATGCCGATGGGCATGGCCGATGTGGCCACCGTGCTGTTCGCCAACCACCTGACGTTTGATGCCTCCGCCCCGCGCTGGCCCGACCGGGACCGGTTCATCCTGTCGGCCGGCCATGGCTCGATGCTGATCTACAGCCTGATGTACCTGACGGGCTACGCCGACATGACCCTGGATCAGGTCAGGAATTTTCGCCAGTGGGGCGCCATCACCGCAGGCCACCCCGAATACGGCCATGTCGCCGGCATCGAGACCACGACCGGCCCGCTGGGTCAGGGCATCGCCAATGCCGTGGGCTTTGCGATGGCCGAAGAATCCCTGCGCGCCCGCTGGGGTGCAAAGGTGCAGGACCATTACACCTATGTCATCGCGGGCGATGGCTGCCTGATGGAAGGTGTTTCCCAGGAGGCGATTGGTCTGGCCGGCAAACAGCAGCTTTCCCGGCTGATCGTGCTGTGGGACAACAACGGCATCACCATTGATGGCAAGGTGTCGATTGCCGACATCACCGACCAGAAGGCGCGCTTTGCCGCCAGTGGCTGGGATGTGTTTGACTGTGACGGCCATGACCCGGTGGATATCGACCGCGCGATCACAGCCGCCAAGGCCAGCCCCCGCCCCGCGATGATCGCCTGCAAGACGCATATCGCCCTTGGATCGTCCGCGCAGGACACCTCCAAAGGCCATGGCGCGCTGACCGACAAGCAACTGATCGCCGATACCCGTGCCGCATACGGCTGGACCAACGGCCCCTTCGACATTCCCGCAGAGATCAAGACGTGGTGGGAGGGCGTGGGGTCCAGGGGTGCGGGCGCGCGTGCGGCGTGGGAGGCGCGTCTTGCCGCCCTGTCGCCCGCAAGGCAGGCAGAGTTTGCGCGCATCTTTGCTGGCCATGCGCCGCCAAAGCTGGCTGCGGTCATCCGCGGTGTCAAGAAACAGGCCGTGGCGGATGCCCCGAAACTCGCCACCCGTGCCGCATCCGAAAAAGTGCTGGCGGCTGTCAACCCGGTGATGCCGGAAACCATCGGGGGGTCAGCGGACCTGACCGGATCAAACAACACCAAGACGGCGGATCTGGGCACGTTCGATCCTGCAAACCGGAAGGGGCGCTATGTGTATTACGGCATCCGCGAACATGGGATGGCGGCGGCGATGAACGGGATGGTGCTGCATGGCGGCGTGCGCCCCTATGGCGGCACCTTCATGTGTTTCACCGATTACGCCCGCCCGTCCATGCGCCTGTCAGCGCTGATGGGGGTGCCTGTGATCTATGTGATGACGCATGATTCCATCGGTCTGGGCGAGGACGGCCCGACACACCAGCCGGTCGAACACCTCGCCATTTCGCGCAGCACGCCGAACATGCATGTCTTCCGCCCTGCCGACCTTGTGGAGACCGCCGAGGCGTGGGAGCTGGCACTGACATCAACCAAAACGCCGTCGGTTCTGGCGCTGAGCCGGCAGAACCTGCCGACCGTGCGCATGACGCACACCGCGCAGAACCTGACTGCACGCGGCGCCTATGTTCTGGCCGAGGCCACCGGCAAGCGGCAGGTCATCCTGTTGGCGACGGGGTCCGAGGTCGAGATTGCGCTGAAAACCCGTGATGCGCTGCAGGCGGATGGCATCGGCACGCGCGTGGTATCGATGCCCTGCATGGAGCTGTTTGCCGAACAGGACGCGGCGTATCGGCGCAAGGTGCTGCCCGCAGGGCCGGTCCGCGTGGCGATCGAGGCAGGCGTGCAGATGGGGTGGGATCGCTGGCTGCTGGGCGAACGCGGTCGCGACGGCAAGGCGGGCTTTGTCGGCATGTCGCACTTTGGCGCCTCTGCCCCGGCCGAACGGCTTTATGCCGAATTCGGCATTTCGGTGGATGGTGCCGTGGCAAAGGTGAAATCGCTGCTCTGACGCTGCCCCGGCCTGAAAGTTTTCGCACGAAAACTCTCAGGCGCCTATCGATGCAATGCAAACCGCCCGCCGCCGTGGGCTGCCAGCACCAGGCAGCCCCCGGCGATGGCCCAGTTTTTCACGAAGATCGACATCTGCCAGGGGTCGGCAGGGATGTAATGAAAGATGCTGGTGAAGGCACAATAAGCGGCCAGTGCCAGCGCCGTGGGCTGCACCCACACACCTGCGATCAACGCGACTGCCGCCATTGCATTGAACGCCAGCGCGGGCCAGATCAGCCATTCGGGCAACCCGAACCCCGCAAGCAAACCTTCGACGGCACCTGGCGCTGTCCACTTTTGCATGGCACCACCCAGAAACAGCAGACCAATCAGCACGCGGCCCAGCAGCGTCGCCAGATCGGCCATCACTGGGCAGCCTTGCCCGTCATCCCGGCCCAAAGCGGCCCGACCAGCCGTGTAGCCACGGGGATCAGCAGCAGACCAAGCCCAAGGCCGAAGATGCCGTCCATTGTGGCTGTGGCCAGCCAGGTGACAAAGCCCTGCCCCGCTGGCACCACGTTCGCCACCACAGCGGCCCATCCCGTGATGTGATGACCCAGCCACTCCCAGCCCAGTACCTCCATCCCGTGTATGATGATGGACCCGCCAA
>JAYSSN010000273.1:0-9400 GCA_043720555.1 Rhodobacterales bacterium
CACACCCCCGAAAGGCGATGCGACATCACGCAAATACGGCGCCGCCGCATCCTTGGCAGACAACACCGGCTTGCCGACACCCCAGTCAATCCCGATATCCGGATCATCCCAACGCACTGCGCCGTCGCAGTCAGGCGCATAGATATCAGTGCATTTGTATTGCACTTCGGTCTCCGCCATCCGCGTCACGAACCCATGCAGAAACCCCTTCGGCACCAGCAACTGCCGGCCGTTTTCGGCGGAAAGGTCCACCCCCACCCAGTGCCCGAACGTTGCCGAACCACGGCGGAAATCGACTGCCACATCCCAGATCGCGCCACGTGTGCACCGCACCAGCTTGTCCTGCGCATGCGGCGGGCGCTGATAGTGCAAACCCCGCACCGTGCCCGCGTCCGCCGAAAACGAATGGTTGTCCTGCACGAAGCCGAGGTCCAGCCCCGCTGCTGCCATCACGCGGGCATTCCACGTTTCGGTGAACCAGCCGCGTGAATCCACGAATCGCTGCGGGGTCAGGATCATCACATCCGGCAATCGTGTCGCATCAATCTGCATGGTGCCTCCGTCGCTTCGGCATAGCGCAGGATCACCGCTGAAAACAGCCGCAATCCAGATTGCGCAGGCCTCGCATCAGCATGCCAGCGCGCGCAGTGCCGCGGTGACGCCCATGCCGACGCCGAAAAGCAGACCACCCGGTGCGCGTCACGCGGACCGGATTGATCCTGCGGCGCACTATACCAGCCCTTCAGTCCGGAACAGCGCCTTGACATCCGCCATGGGCCGGGCGCCGACGTGGCTGATGACTTCGGACGCAGCGATACATCCCATGCGCCCCGCGACTGCCAGCGATTGCCCCGTGGCCATCCCATACAGAAACCCTGCCGCGAACTGATCGCCGGCACCGGTTGCATCCACCGGCACCACACGTCGCACGGGCACGGTTACCCGCTCATCGCCCCGGATCACCACGACCTCTTCGCCCGACCGGGTGCAAACGACCACCGGGCATTCCAGCCGAGCCTGGGCCAGCGCGCCTTCCATATCGGTCTGATACAGCGCCTCCCACTCGTGCACGTTGCCGATCACGTAATCCATATCGTCCCGCACCAGACGGCGGAAATCGTCGCGGTGCCGGTTGACGCAGAACGGGTCCGACAGCGCAACCCCGGCGCGCCCGCCACCGGCATGACACGCCCGCGCGGCTTTCAGGAACGCGGCCTTTCCCTGATCCTTGTCGAACAGATACCCTTCCAGAAACAGCCACTCCGCCTGCCCCGCGACATCGTCGGCCACATCGTCAGGGCCAAGGTCCGCCGAAATGCCCAGATAGGTATTCATCGACCGCTCGCCATCCGGGCTGACAAAGATCATCGACCGTGATGTCGGCAACCCGGCCCCGACCACCGGCGCATTGGGGAAATCCGTGCCCTCGGCCGTCAGGCTTTTCGCAAAGAAACGGCCCAGCGCATCATCCCGCACCCGGCCAATGAATGCGGTGGTCAGGCCCAGCGACCCCACCCCCGCCACGGTATTGCCCACCGACCCGCCCGGTGCCTCGGTGCGGTCCTTCATCGCGCCATACAGCGTCTCGGCCCGCTCGCGTTCCACCAGCTGCATGATGCCCTTGGTAATCCCCATCAGGTCCAGCGCCGTGTCGTTCGACTGGGCCAGCACATCCACAATGGCATTCCCGATACCCACTACCTGATAACGATTCACGCGGTCTTCTCCTGAAACTGGCACCATTCGGCGATCGGACAAATGGCGCATTTGGGTTTTCGCGCCACACAGATATAGCGTCCATGCAGGATCAGCCAGTGGTGCGCATGCTTTTGAAATTCCACCGGAACGTTGTCTTCAATGGCCCGTTCCACCGCCACTTCGTCTTTGCCCGGACATATTCCTGTGCGGTTGCCCACGCGGAAAATATGGGTATCCACCGCCTGCGCGGGATAACCATGCCACATGTTCAGCACCACATTCGCCGTCTTGCGCCCCACGCCTGGCAATGACTGCAAGGCGGCGCGTGATGTGGGCACCTGTCCGTCATAGGCATCAATCAGAATGTGGCACAACCTGATGACGTTCTTCGCCTTGTTGCGGTAAAGGCCGATGGTTTTGATGTGGCTGGTCAGGCCCTCTTCGCCCAGCGCAAGCATCTTCGCAGGCGTATCCGCGATCGCAAACAGTGCCTTGGTTGCCCTGTTGACCCCCACATCCGTTGCCTGCGCCGACAGGGCCACGGCGACCAGCAGGGTGAAATCATTCACATGGTGCAATTCGCCCTTCGGTTCAGGTTCGACGTCCTGAAACCGGGTGAAAATCGCGCGCATCGCGCCGTAAGGCAGTTGCTTGACCATCCCGCCCTTCTGCCAGCCCGCAACCACTTGCGCAACATCCGGGTCGCGCCCCCCGCGCACTCCGCCTATGTAGGGGCGACAGGAGACATGCCATGACCGACCAGAGCCCCGCCTATCATTACAGCGTCATCGCCCGCGCGCTGCGCGTGATAGATGATGGCGGACCCGGCCTGACGCTGGACGATCTGGCCGCCCGCATGCACATGTCGCCTCACCACTTTCAGCGCGTGTTCTCGCAATGGGTCGGCGTCAGCCCGAAGCGGTATCAGCAATATCTGACGCTGGATCACGCCAAACACCTGCTGGCCCACCGCGCAACCGTGCTCGATACCGCCATCACCACTGGCCTGTCGGGCGGTGGCCGCCTGCACGATCTGTTCACCACATGGGAAGCGATGAGCCCTGGCGATTATGCACGGGCGGGTGACGGGCTGACCATCCGTTGGGGCTGGTTTGAAAGCCCCTTTGGCCCGGCCATCGTGATGGGCACCACCAAGGGCATCTGCGGTATCGGTTTAGCCGCCGAGGCGGGGCACGAGGCGACCTTCGCCGATCTCGTCGCCCGCTGGCCGAAAGCGGATCTTGTCGAAGACCCCGTGATGCTGCGCCCTTGGGTGGCATCGGCGTTCGGGGCGGGATTGCCGCACGAAACACCCGTCCACATGATCGGGGCGCCGTTCCAGATCAAGGTGTGGGAGGCGCTGTTGCGCATCCCCAGTGGCCACGTCACCACCTACGGCGATATCGCACAGGCCATAGGCTCGCCGCAGGCCATGCGCGCCGTGGGCACCGCTGTCGGGCGCAATCCTGTCGCGTTCCTGATCCCCTGCCACCGTGCGATCCGCAAAACCGGCGGACTGGGTGGCTATCACTGGGGCCTGCCCGTCAAGCGCGCCATGCTCGCGTGGGAGTCTGCACGCACCGACGCATGATGCGCGATTTCATGCCAATTGCGTGATGGAACTGTTTCGGGGTGTGGGGAGTTGTTATAGTCGCATGGAACGGCCCAGCACGGGCCGGATTAACCCTGAGGCAGCACAAATGAATTTCAAGACTCCTATCCTTCTGTCCGGCATCGCACTGCTGGGCCTGACTGCCTGCGTCGCCCCGCAGTACAACGCGGCGGACCCCAACGCCCGGTCGCGCAACGGTGCCATCATCGGCGGCGTCGCCGGGGCACTTGCCGGGGCCAGCAGCGATGATGACAGACTGGCAAAAGCCGCGGTTGGCGGGATTGTCGGCGCCGCCATCGGCGGGGCCATCGGCAATTCGCTGGACCAGCAGGCCGCTGACCTGAACGGTGCCATCAACAATCCGAACGTATCGGTCACCAACTTTGGTGATTATCTTGTGGTGAACATGCCGCAGGATCTGCTGTTTGCCACCGACAGTTCGGCGCTCCGTGCCGACCTGCAGGGCGATATTCGCGCCGTTGGCCAGAACCTCGTGCGCTATCCCAACAGCCGGATCGAAGTGATCGGTCACACCGACAACACCGCATCGGCCGCCTATAACCAGCAGTTGTCGCAAGATCGCGCGTCTGCGGTTGCCGCCGTGTTGCGCGGGGCCGGTGTGCCATCCTCGCGCATCTCGACCTTCGGGCGGGGCGAGGACCAGCCGGTTGCGTCCAACCTGACCGCTGACGGCCGCGCCCAGAACCGCCGTGTGGAAATCATCATCCGCCCGACCAACTGACCGCACCCCAATTGCAGCAAAGCGGCCCGGAGTTCCGGGCCGCTTTTTCGTTGGCCCCCGGCCTCAACTGGTCTAAACATCTGACCAATCCGGAGGTGATGATGCCCTTCCAGAAGGTGCTGCCCGAAAAGCTGTCGCAAACCGTGGTCCGCCAGATCGAACTGCTGATCCTGCGCGGCATCCTGCGGCCCGGCGAACGCCTGCCTGCTGAACGCGAACTGTCAGACCGGCTTGGCGTATCGCGCCCCAGCCTGCGCGATGCGGTGGCCGACTTGCAGGATCGTGGCCTGCTCGCCAGCCGGCCGGGTGCTGGCGTCTATGTGGCCGATGTGCTGGGTTCGGCCTTCTCGCCCGCACTTGTTCAGCTTTTCGCCACCCACGACGATGCGGTGTTCGACTATCTCGCGTTCCGGCGCGATATGGAAGGCCTTGCCGCCGAGCGCGCAGCGCGCCTCGGGTCCGATACCGACCTGAAAGTCGTCAACGCGGTTTTTCAAAAGATGGAAACTGCACATCCCAAACGCGATCCCTCGGACGAAGCCGCACTCGATGCGCAATTTCACATGGCGATCATCGAGGCGTCCCACAACATCGTCATGTTGCATATGATGCGGTCGATGTATGACCTGCTCCAGCGGGGTGTGTTCTACAACCGCCAGATCATGTTTAAACAACGCACGACGCGCGAGGCGCTGCTGGACCAGCACCGCGCGATCAACGACGCGCTGCAGTCGCGCGATCCAGCTGCGGCCCGCGCTGCGGTGGAAGCCCATCTTGCCTATGTTCAGGCGGCGCTGTCCGACCAGATCAGGGCCGACCGGAACGAGGAAATCGCCCGGCAGCGGTTTGATCATGAACTGACGCGCTGACCCGCCGATCCCCGATTTTTCGCCGAAAAATCAACCCTTGATCGGGCGCACGGCGATCAGAAATCGAAGAGATCACCCAGAAAGCTTTCTTTGCGGCGCTTCTTGTAGCGATTGTCATCGTCATCATCATCGCGGCGGTACCCGCCAGCAGGGCGCGGCGGTTCGGCCTGATAGACCGGGCGCGCCGGTGCTTCTGGGGCAGCGGCAGGTGCCGCCATGCCCCGTTCGATGATCTTGTCCAGTTCACCCCGGTCCAGCCACACCCCCCGGCATTTGGGGCAATAGTCGATCTCGACCCCGTTCCGGTCCGCCATCACAAGGGTCTCGTTGTCCACCGGGCAGCGCATGCGTTGTCTCCTTTGCATTGTCGGGCTTAAGATGGGAACGCGGCGCGGGTGTGCAAGGTCAGCCGACGAAAAAGCGCTTTCCGGCGGTATCTTGCGTCATGCGCCGCTTTTGCTGATGCGCTGCATCGCAGGCTTGCCGCAGCCGGTGCAGCGCATCAGTGTCAGCGGTCGTCCGGCGGCCTTCCAGCGCATGCCCCCCAGTTCCCAGACATTGCTGACATGCCCACAGCGCGTGCATTCTGTACGCCACAACCGCGAATCCGCTTCCGCCGCAAGCCGCCAGCGGTGCGGCATGGCCGCCAGGACAAGTGAACGCAGTATCGGCATCTTCGCCTCCGTCTTTCACCAGCCGATGATATGCGCGGCGCTGTGATCGCGCAATTGCCACCCGTTCACCCTTGCAATGACGGCGCTGTTGGCGGATGTTCGGACCGGGCCGTGACGATGGCGTCGTCACAGGGGCCATGCCCCGCTGCCCTCGGGTCTACCCGGTTTCGTCCTGTACGCCGGGATCTTTCGGGGTCCACGCACTGACCCCATCGTGATGAGGTCTGACATGCGCCCCGAACAATACCGTGCCCACAACGGCCAGAAGGCCACCCTGCCCTTTGCCGACACCGAATACGCCGACCGCCTGGCCGGTCTGCGCGACATCATGGAACTGCATTCCCTCGATGCGGTCGTGCTGACGTCGATGCACAACGTCGCCTACTACTCGGGCTTCCTGTATTGCTCGTTCGGTCGCCCTTACGCCTGCGTCGTCACCCCGACCGCCTGCGTCACGATCAGCGCGGGCATCGACGCTGGCCAGCCATGGCGCCGGTCCATTGACGACAACATCACCTACACCGACTGGAAGCGCGACAATTTCTGGCGCGCCGTCGCATCCGTCACCGGCACCGGCAAGGCTGTCGGGTGCGAGGCGGATCACCTGACGCTTGAGCGGTCCGAGAAACTCAACGCCTTCCTTCAGCCCGGTCGCGGGATGGACATCGCGCCTGCCACCATGGCGCAGCGCATGATGAAGTCGCCCGCCGAAATTGCGCTTATCAAGCATGGCTCCAACGTGGCCGACATCGGCGGCTATGCGATCCGCGATGCCGTGCGCGTGGGCGCGACCGAACTGGAAATCGCAATGGCAGGCCGCGACGCGATGGAGCGCGAGATTGCCAAACGTTTCCCCGACGCCGAGTACCGCGACACCTGGGTCTGGTTTCAGTCGGGCCTGAACACCGATGGCGCCCACAATCCCGTGACAAACCGCAAGCTGGAACGCGGCGATATCCTGTCGCTCAACTGTTTTCCGATGATTTCCGGCTATTACACCGCGCTTGAACGCACAATGTTCGTCGGCGAGGTGGATGATGCCAGCATGCGCATCTGGCAGCACAACATCGACGCCCACGAATACGGCATGACACTGCTGCGCCCCGGCGCGTCCTGCGCCGACATCACTGCCAGGATCAACGACTTCCTGACGGAACGACAGATGCTGCAATACCGCACCTTCGGCTATGGCCACAGCTTTGGTATCCTGTCGCACTACTATGGCCGCGAAGCCGCACTGGAACTGCGCGAAGATATAGACACGGTGCTTGAACCCGGCATGGTGATCTCGATGGAGCCGATGCTGACCGTCCCCAACGGCCAGCCGGGCGCGGGTGGCTATCGTGAGCATGACATCTTCATCGTGACCGAAGACGCGCCCGAAGACATCACGCACTATCCCTATGGTCCGGCGTTCAACGTGGTGGGATAAGCCATACCTGCCCCGTTCCACCCCTGAGGAATGGGGCAATTGCCCCAAAATGGCCCCCGTCTGCCACGTGAACCGCCTATTCGGTGCCCGACCCCTCGGCAGGGCTTGACGTTGCGCGGCCACCACGGCTTTGTGCAGCGGCACCCCTGACCAAAGAGACCCGCCCCGTGATACCTTTTTTGCACCGCCTTGCCCCGCTTGCCGCCTTCCTTTTGCTCGCCGCCTGCGCAGGGGAACCCCCGGTGCCTGCCGCGCCACAGACCGTGCCGGGTTACGAAGGTGTGCAGGATGGTGAATTCTTCATTCCGCCGGTCGAACCCCGCTATCTCGATGACCTCAGCAAGAAAACCGAGGTTGCCTACAATGGCCCCGAGGCGCCCGGCACCATCGTCATCGACACCCATTCGCGTCGCCTCTATTGGGTCATGGAGGGTGGCCGCGCGATCCGCTATGCCATTGCCGTGGGACGTGCGGGCCTCGCCTTCCGGGGCAGCGGCTCGATCCAGCGCAAAGAGGAATGGCCGGCCTGGACCCCGACCGCGAACATGATCCGCACCTTCCCCGAAACCTACGCAGAATACCGCAATGGCCTGCCGGGCGGTCTTGAAAATCCGCTGGGGGCACGCGCGCTTTATCTGTATCGCGGTGGTCGGGATACCTATTTCCGCATCCACGGCACGGTGCAGAACGGCTCGATCGGCCATGCGACGTCGGCAGGCTGCATCCGGCTGTTCAACCAGGATGCCATCGACCTGTATGAACGCGTACCGATGGGCACCCAGGTCAAGGTACGTTCGCTGGAAGAAAGCATCGCGCTGGAAGGGCCGTTCATGGACGATGCTTTCGGCCGGGCCGTGCCGGAAACGCCCGAAAACATCGCCAGGAAAGACCGTGAGATGGTGACAGTCGCAGGGGCAGAGGCCGCCGCCGCGGCTTCAGCCGCCGAAAGCGCCGACAGCGAAGGCTGACGGCACACCCGTTATGAAAAACGCCGGTCAGGAGAACCTGACCGGCGTTTGCCTTGCAGGGGTCCTACCAGTCGATATGGGCTTGGAAATCCGACAGGACGGCTTCCCAGATCGCCAGCGAATCCATGAAGTTTTCCTGCGACAGGCCATAGGCCATGTTGATGTCATAGTTCACGAACGGGTCGCTTTCACTGTCCAGATACGCAAACCCGAAACGCTGTGTCGAATTCCAGTCATTCATTGATTGAAACGACGTCCCCTGCTCCAGATCATAACCGGATGACAACTGCACCGACTGGCAGTTTCTGGCATTGTCACAGCCATAGAAGTAGATCGAAAAATCCACCCCCGCTGCCGACGATTCGATCTTGGGATCGCCGATGTTGTCCACCGTCACCGCAGCCCGGTACCCCGCCTGTTGCAGCAGGGCCGCAATCGCATCGGGCGAACTGGCATCGACCATACCGCCGGCAGTCACGGGCGGCGCGGCGGTCTGGGCACCGCTTTGATCGGCATTGCCCAGCAGGGCCGCCAGACCATCGGAAATCGCATTGCCGCTTTCCTGCGCGAAGCTCGCCGTACCTGCCGAAAGGATCGCAATGAATGTCATAAAGGGAAGGGGTCGCATAGCGGTTCTCCACAAATCAATATGGCCGGAATCATCCCCCCGATGCGCCCTTGCGTCAATCCCGTTCAGGGTAAGGATTCGCGCGGCGGCGCCCGGATCACATATTCCTTCAACGTCGCCTCAAGCACGGTCCAGGTGCCCGCAAACCCCGGCCGGATCGCATAACGATCCCCCACGCGCAGCATCACGGCACCGCCCGCTGTATCCGTCAGAACACGCCCGCCCGCCAGGATACAGACACATGCCCGGTCGGTGAAATTCACGCACCACGTCCCCGGCGTCGATTGCCACATTTCACGGAACAGCCAGAACGCGCGGCAATGCGCCGCCGGTCAAGCCTCATAGCCGCAGTGCGGCAAAAGCCATCTGGCGCGGCACGGATAGCCCCGGTATAACCCACGAACGTCAACGACAGGGGAGCAGGGCCGTTGAGCGCAACATCCACAATCCGCCGCACGATGCCCGCCGATATTCAGGCGATGAAGGGGCAGTCCCGCATCGTCACCCTGACCGCCTATACCACCCCGATGGCCCGCATCGTGGACGCCCATTGCGACGTGACCCTGATCGGTGACAGCCTTGGCATGGTCATCCACGGCCTGCCCTCGACCATTGGCGTGACGATGGAGATGATGATCCTGCATGGCCGCGCCGTCATGCGCGGCGTCAGCAGATCGCTCGCCGTCATCGACATGCCGTTTGGCAGCTACGAGGAATCGCCCGCACAGGCGTTCCGCAATGCAAGTCACCTGATGGCCGAAACCGGCTGCCCGGCGG
>JAYSSN010000274.1:0-9387 GCA_043720555.1 Rhodobacterales bacterium
AAAACCGCCCGCGCCTTTGCGATGCGTTACGGCGCCGACATCTATGCCCTGCGTATCGGCAACGTGATCGAGCCGCATGAATACGACGCATTTCCCGGCTACATCGCCAATCCCCCCATCCGAAAGCGCAACGCGTGGAGCTATATCGACGCGCGCGATCTGGGCGAGATCGTGCATCTGTGCCTGCAAAAGGATGATCTGGGCTATCAGGTGTTCAACGCGGTCAATGACACCATCACAGCCGACATGCCCACGCCAGAGTTCTTGGCCAGGTATGCGCCGAACACCCCCATTACCCGGCCAATGGCGCCTGATGAGGCCCCGCTGTCCAACCGAAAAATCCGCGACGTTCTGGGGTTCAAGGAAGCGCATCCATGGCGTAACTACGTCAGGATGTAAGCGGTAGGGATACACGTTTCATGGCCAAGCAACGGCAGCGCCTGTCAGACAGAAAAAGCAAGGTCACCGTCAGCGACGTGGGGCGCCTCGCGCAGGTCAGCGACAGTACCGTTTCGCGGATCATGCGCAATCACGGGCTGATCGCCGACGCCACCCGCAGCCGCGTGATGGAGGCGGTTCGTGCCCTTGGCTACGTGCCCAACCGGATTGCGGGGTCGCTTGCCTCACTGGATTCGCGGCTGGTGGGGGTGGTGATCCCGTCGTTGTCGAACATCGTGTTTCCCGAGGTCTTGCAGGGCATCAATGCCGGTCTTGCGGGCACCAACCGCCAGTCGGTGATCAGCGTCACAGACTATGACCTTGATAAGGAAGAGGCCGTGGTGCGCAACTTGTTGGCATGGCAACCTGCGGCCGTGCTGATCGCCGGGTCCACTCATACCGACGCAACCCGCAAGATGCTGGAGCAAAGCGGCATCCGCATCGTCGAATTCATGGAGACTGACCATCCGCCAATCGACGTGGCGGTGGGGCTGTCGCATGTGGCTGCGGGGGTCGCAGCGGCGCGGCATCTGATTGCGCGAGGGTATCGCCGGTTCGGCTATGTCGGTCATGGCGGCACGGTCGATATTCGGGCGCGTATGCGATATGATGGCTTGTGCGCAACTCTGACGCAGGCGGGGCTCGCGTTGGAGGCCGCAGCGATGTCGGAAGGTCAGACCTCGGTCGGCAAGGGAAAGGCGCAGACCGCCGATCTATGTGCCCGTGCGCCGGGGATCGAGGTGATCGTCTATTCCAACGACGATATGGCTGTGGGCGGGTTATTTCACTGTCTGTCGGCCGGCATCCGCGTGCCCGATGATTTGGCGTTGTTCGGGTTCAACGGGTTGGACATCGGACGGGAACTGCCGCAGCCGTTGTCCACCATCCGGTCGAACCGGTTCAAGATTGGCCAGCGCGCGGTCGAGGTGTTTCTGGAAAGCGCGGTCCGGCCCGGTGCGCCCGTTACCATTGATACCGGGTTCGAGATTTTCGAAGGCGCCACCGCCTGATCGGCGTGGCTTGAACAGGAGCCAACTTCATGCATCCAGCCATGACCAAAGGTGCGGTTGCCGTGGTGACCGGGGCGGCCTCGGGAATTGGGCTGGCCGCCGCGCACAAACTTGCGTCATTTGGCCTGCGGGTGTGCCTGACCGATCTTGGCGGCGCGCGGCTCGATGCGGCCGCGGCGACCTTGCGCGATGCAGGGCATGACGCTCTGGCGGTCGCAACCGATGTGGCGGACCGCGGCGACGTCATGCGCCTTGCCGGAATGGTCGGGGAGACGCTTGGGCCGGTCAGCGTGCTGATGAACAACGCAGGCATTCAGCCCGGCAGCACGATCTTTGACGAGGCGGGGAACTGGGACCGCATCCTTGCGGTCAATATGGGCGGGATCATCGCGGCGGCCCAGGTCTTTGCACCCGGCATGATCGCTGCAGGCACGCCCGGGCTGATCATCAATACCGGATCGAAACAAGGCATCACCACGCCGCCGGGGGATCCTGCCTACAACATTGCCAAGGCCGGGGTGAAGGTCTTTACCGAGGCGTTGCAACACCACCTGCGCAACCTTGCCGACTGCCGGGTCGAGGCGCGGCTGTTCATTCCGGGCTTTGTGTTCACGCCGCTGACGGCCCATGGCCGCGTTGAGAAACCCGCCGGAGCGTGGACACCGGAACAGGCTGTCGATTTCCTGTTTGCATCACTGCAGCGGGAAGACTTTTATATTCTGTGCCCCGACAATGATGTCGACCGGGCGCTGGATTGTAAGCGTGTGATGTGGGCCGCAGGCGATATTGCGGAAAACCGCCCGCCCTTGTCGCGCTGGCATCCAGATTATGGGGATGCGTTCAACAACTGGCTGAACACATAACACCCGAAAGGGGCGTCCGGGATGACCGGGCGCCCCGAATTCAGGATCACAGATTACTTCTGGATACAGATATCGACAGCGTCTTTGGTGCATTCATCCAGACCGGTAAAGATCGGGTCGACGACCGGCTTGCCCTCGATCAGATCGATTATGGCACCAGGGGCCAGATAGCCCATCTCGAACGGACGCTGGCCAACGAATGCGGTTACCAGCCCTTCGCGCGCCAGATTAACCTCGGCACCGATCGTATCGGCGGCACCGATCATGAAATCATTGCTGGCAATGCGGTCCGCCATTGGGGAGAAGAGGTCGCGGCAAGGCTGCGGTGCCCAAACAAAGGCCAACCGCCCATGATCCCGAACGCATCCAGATCAGGGTTGGCAGCCAGACTGTCTGTCATCGCCTGCACGCCCCTGGCCCCGTCGTCATTGGTGAATACCTGACAACCAGCAACTTCGGTCCAGCCACCCTCGCCCGCCAATACGGCCAGCCCCGGTATCCCGGTCGACGCATCGCGCATGCCCTGCGCACGACGCAGGATGCTGTCTGCCCCTGGATTGCCTTCGATCGTACAGATCGTGCCGCCGTCAGGCTTTGCCGCCTTGATATACTCGCCAATTCGTTGGCCCATAAGCGAATTGTCGGTGCCAAGACAGGTCATGCGCAACGCCGAGTCTTCTGCTGCAAGGTCAGCATCCAGCGTCATGATCGGAATGGTGGGCGCTGCGGTTTTCAGCGTCTGCGCGATCAGCTTGGCATTCGACGGCGAGATGGCCATGGCGACCGTGGACGGCTTGCCCAGCATGTCCTGTACGATCTGAGCCTGTCCGGCCTCGTCAGACGTGGACGCGGGCCCGGTGTAGAAGCATTCGTATTCGCTGTCAGCACTCTCGGCATTCCACTTCTGGCAGCGCTGGTTGATCGCCTCAAAGAACGGGTTGTCCAGCCCTTTGACCACGATCACGAGTTGCTTTTTGTCCCGCGCAAGGCCAGCGCCAAACGCCAAACGCCAAACGCCAAACACCAAACGCCAAACACCAAACGCCAAACGCCAGCACGGCAGCCGCCGTGGCAGGCGAAGTGATCGGACTGATGGGTGACAATGGCGCGGGCAAGTCCACCCTTGTCAAAATGATCGCAGGCAACTTTCGGCCCAGCGGCGGATCAATTTTGATGGATGGGCAAGACATCATCATGCACCGCCCGCCGGAGGCGCGCCAGCACGGGATCGAGATCGTGCACCAGGACCGTGCGCTGTGCGACAACCTGACTGCGGCTGCCAATGTGTTTCTGGGGCGGGAATTGCGGATCGGCGTCGGCCCGTTCCAAATACTTGACTATGCGTCGATGTATCGCCGCGCGGGTGAGATTTTCATGGAACTGAAATCCGAGACACGACCGCGCGATCTGGTCAGGAAAATGTCGGGCGGCCAGCGGCAGGCCGTAGCGATTGCCCGCACCCGGCTGAGCAACGCCAAGATCGTGTTGATGGATGAACCCACGGCCGCCATATCCGTGCGCCAGGTGGCCGAAGTGCTGAACCTGATCCGCCACTTGCGCGACCAGGGCATCACCGTCGTGCTGATCAGCCACCGCGTGCCCGATGTGTTCACCGTGGCCGACCGGGTGATCGTGATGCGGCGCGGGACTAAAGTAGCCGACAGCTCGCCCGAAGAGGTGACGGGGCTGATCACTGGCGCCATCGAAACCGTCTGACCCCCGCCGCCCCTGTTCCGGAAAGGTTTCACATGACCACGTCGCTCAGCACGTCTATCGGACAAACAAAGGAAACCTGGCTCTCAAGCCTGCTAGGAATAAACGCCTTTTGTCAGGGTACGTTCATCGGCGGTGCGGTTCTGTTTGCCGTCGTGTTCGACCGGCTGGCGAACTATCGGCGCAATACCTGACGGAGCGGGGGCCCTGACCGGGATACCACACGTTGCGCTGGTCATCGGCTGCACGAACGCAGTCAAACGCCGCATCGACCAGCCGCGCCATATCGTGTTTCGGACGCCAGCCCAGATCCAACCGCGCGCGGGTGTTGTCGCGCCACCCGGCCCCTGTGATCTGCACAAAATCTGCTGAAACCCTCGGGCTGCGCGCGGCGCCGTGGGGGTCATGCCTGTCGCAACAAAAAGGGGCAGCGGATGGCAATGGTGGCGAACGAACCGGAAAGATTGGGCCGTGAGGGCTGGTGGCGACGGGGTCTGCTCATCGGGCTGATCGTCGTGGCCCACCGGTTGTTCTTTGACCACGCCGTGGGTTTGTCGCTGGCCGTCTATGCCATGCTGATTGCCCTTGCCGTCATGGTATTGCGCGGGCGCAGGCCGGGGCTTGCCGACCTGTGGCTGATGGGGGGGCTGGTGCTGGCGGCCTTGCCAGTGGCGGAAAGAGTGCAGCCGCTTTCGATAGCGTTTCTGGTGGCGGGGCTAGCGGTGACCGTCTGCGGGTTGGTGCTGGATCAGGCGGGGCCGGTGCGGCTGGTGCAAGCCGCGTTGCGACTGATCGGGTCGCTTGCCGTGGCCGGGCCGCGGGATCTGCTGGCCAGCCGCCACCAGCTGATCCTGCCGGACCATGCGGGGTTTGTACGGGGCTGGGGCATGCCGCTGGTCGTGGCCAGCCTCTTTGCGCTGATGCTGACCGGGGCGAACCCTGTGCTGGAAGGCTGGTTGATCGCGCTGACGGACCGGGACATCGGCCTTGGCGATGTGGTGGCGCGGGTGCTGTTCTGGTCGCTGACGGCGCTGTTGGTGTGGCCTTTTCTGTCAGTCGCGCGGCACCAAGCCCGCCTGTTGCGCCCTGTGGTACCGGTTGGGATCAGCCCGGTGGATACGGTGCGTCTGGGGTTCAACGCCACGTCGGTGATGCGGGCGCTGGTGATGTTCAACCTGCTGTTCGCTGCCCAGACGGTGATGGATGGCAGCTATCTTTGGGGCGGGGCTGCGCTGCCCGATGGCATGAGCCATGCCAGCTATGCCCATCGCGGGGCCTACCCGTTGCTGGCTACCGCGTTGCTGGCCGGGGTGTTTGCCCTGATGTGCCGGCCGCATCTGGACGACCGTCGCGGGTTGCGGGGGCTGCTGATCCTGTGGCTGGGGCAGACAGTCGGGCTGATGGCGTCATCCATCTTGCGGCTTGATCTTTATGTGGATGCTTACGGCCTGACCTATCTGCGCATGTTTGCGGCGATCTGGATGGCGCTGGTCGCTGTTGGCCTTGTGTTGACAGGCTGGCAAATCTGGGCGCGGCGGTCGAATACCTGGTTGCTGGTGGTGAATGCAGGTGTCGGGCTGGCGACGCTGTATGTCTGCTGTTTCGTGAACTTTGCCGCGCTGATTGCCATGGATGGCCGGGCCCGGCTGGCGGCGCGTGAGCGGGTGGATATGGCCTATCTGTGCAACCTCGGCCCGGATGCGGCGGGCTATGGTCCCATGACCTGCGGCAGCATCGTCCCGACGCTGATCGCGGACTGGCGCGATTGGGGGTTCCGGGCGGCGCGCATTCAGGGCAACCTCGGCCCGCTTTGGCAGGACAAGTAACCCATGCGGATCCTGATTGTCGATGACGACCCCCAGATCCGTGAGGTTCTGACGATTGCACTTGAGCGCGCGGCTTTCACCGTGCTGAAGGCGGCGGATGGCCAGGCAGCCCTGCGGTCGGCGGCGCGGGATACGCCCGACCTGATGATCCTGGACATCGGACTGCCAGAAATGGACGGGCTGGAGGTATGCCGCCGCCTGCGGGCCACATCCGACATGCCCATCCTGTTCCTGACGGCAATGGATGATGAAGTGGACCGTATTCTGGGGCTGGAAATGGGAGCGGATGACTATGTCACCAAACCGTTCAGCCCGCGTGAGCTGGTGGCGCGGGTGCGTGCCATCGTGAAGCGCAGCGTGGTGCAGGCCCCGCGTGCGGTGCGGCTGGAATGCGGCGTACTGATGCTGGATGTGGCGCGGCACATTTGTGCGGTGGGCAGGCAGACGGTTGATCTGACACCGACGGAAATGACGTTTCTTGCACGGCTCATGCAGCGCCCCGATCATATCGTCAGCCGGGCGCAGCTATGCGATGCGGTATGGGGCCCGCGATCGGCGGTGTCGGAGCGCACCGTGGACAGTCACCTGCGCAATCTGCGACGCAAGCTGGCGGCGGCGGGGTGCAATGATGCGGTCGATACGGTGCATGGCGTGGGTGTCAGGATGGGCGCATGTCAGACCCGATAGCGCACAAGTGGCGCCCGTCCCTGCTGCTGGTACTGGGCGGTACCCTGGCCGCGGTACTGTCTTTGCCATTGGCCGGGGTACTGGCGCTGCGGGTGATGATCCCGCTGGTCGGGTTTCGCCAGTCAGCCCTGATGATCGGGGTGGCGATCGTGATTGCGACGGCAATCCTCGGATGGCTGCTGTGGCGGCTGCTGTTGCGCCCGGTGCAGGCCCTGTCGGCGCGGGCGCATGCGGTGCGGACGGGCGCTGCAGCCCCGCCCCTGGCGCATTACGGCACGCAGGAACTGCGCGATCTGGGCCAGTCGGTGCTGGACATGGCCGCTGCCCTGCAGAATCGTGAGGCGACGATCCGCGCCTTCACCGACCACGTGACGCATGAAATGAAGACCCCGCTGACCGCGATCAAGGGAGCGGCGGAAATGCTGGTGCCGGCCGCAAACGACCAACCGCTGGTGGATGCGATCCTTGCGGCAGCGGCGCGGATGCAGGTGCAACTGGGTGCTTTGCACCGCGCTGCCGCCGCGCACGAGCCGGGGTATCACGGGGTGGCGACGCTCGCAGCCGTAACCGGGCCCCTGCGCACCGCCTTTGCCCCGCTGCGGATCGACGTTGTAGGCGACGCAGTGCCTCTGCCACTCGCGGCGGACGGGCTGGACATCGTGCTGCACCAGCTTTTGCAGAACGCCGCAGCCCATGGCGCGACAACAGTTGTGCTGACGGCAAACTCTGGCGCACTGCACGTTCAGGACAATGGCACGGGTGTATCGGACGGCAACCGAACCCGGATTTTCGACCCATTCTTCACAACCCGGCGTGACCAGGGTGGCACGGGCATGGGCCTTGCCATCGTGCGCAATCTGCTGACCGCTCATGGGGCGGTGATTGCATTGGTGCGGTCTGAAACGGGCACGACGTTTACCATCGACTTTGCGCGTTGACAGGACGACGCTGATGGCCGACCCATGGGCAAAACCGGGGGCAGCATGACGCAATGGGAATTCTGGATTGATCGCGGCGGCACGTTCACTGATGTGGTGGCACGCGCCCCGGACGGGTCACTTCAGACGCGCAAACTGCTGTCGGAAAACCCCGAACGCTACGCCGACGCCGCTGTGCAGGGCATCCGCGATTGTCTGGCGCTGACGCCCGGAGAGCCGATCCCCGAAGGTGCGATCGCTGCGGTCAAGATGGGCACCACGGTTGCCACCAATGCGCTGCTGGAACGCAAGGGCGAGGCGGTGTTGTTGCTGATAACCCAAGGATTTCGTGACCTTCTGCGCATCGGAACGCAAGCGCGGCCCAGGCTGTTTGATCTGCACATCCGCCGTCCCGATCTTTTGTATGCCGGGGTGGCCGAGGTGCCGGGCCGTCTGGATGCAGACGGTGCCGAGGTGACGCCCCTTGACGAAGGGGCCGCGTGGGCCGCGCTGAGCGCCGCCTTTTCGCGTGGCGTCCGTTCGGTTGCCGTGGCGTTCCTGCATGGGCATGTGAATGGCGACCACGAGGCGCGGGTGGCGACGATTGCCCGTGACATCGGGTTCACTCAGGTGTCGGTCAGCCACCGCGTCAGCCGTCTGGCAAAACTGGTGGCGCGGGGGGACACGACGGTCGTGGACGCCTATCTGTCGCCCATACTGCGGCGCTATGTGGCCCAGGTGGAAAGCGCGCTTGATCTGGGGCGGGCGACGGGGCGGCTTTTGTTCATGCAATCCAATGGCGGGCTGACCGAGGCGCATCGCTTCATGGGCAAGGATGCCATCCTGTCCGGACCCGCCGGCGGCATCGTGGGAATGGCACGCACCGGCGAGGCAGCGGGCTTTTCCCGCTTGATCGGGTTCGACATGGGCGGCACGTCGACCGACGTCAGCCACTATGCGGGCATTTATGAGCGATCGTTTGAAACGGAAGTGGCCGGTGTGCGGATGCGCGCGCCGATGATGGATATTCACACGGTCGCCGCTGGTGGCGGCTCGGTCTGCAGCTTCCGCGACGGGCGCTTTCAGGTTGGCCCGGAAAGTGCCGCGGCCAATCCGGGGCCAGCGAGCTATCGCCGTGGCGGGCCGCTGACCATCACGGATTGCAACGTGATGCTGGGGCGCTTGTCACCTGCACATTTCCCGGCTGTCTTTGGGCCGGATGGCGACCAGCCGCTTGATACCGATGCCGTCCGCGCCGCGTTCATGACGCTTCGCGCTGATGTGGCGCATGCGACGGGCCAGCCAATGCAAACGCCCGAAACCCTGGCCGAAGGGTTTCTGCGCATCGCTGTCGACAATATGGCCAACGCGATCAAGGTGATTTCCGTACAGCGCGGCCATGATGTGACGGGTTATACACTGCAATGCTTTGGCGGGGCGGGCGGACAGCATGCCTGTGCGGTCGCCGATGCCCTTGGCATGGGCCGGGTCTTTCTGCATCCTCTGGCGGGGGTGCTGTCGGCCTATGGCATGGGTCTGGCCGAAACCCGCGCCATTCGGGAACGGCAGTTCGACAATGCCATCGAAACGGACGCCAGCGCCGTGGTCGCGATCCTGACAGCCGAGGCTGCGGGCGAATTGCGTGCCCAGGGCCTCGCCGACATCACCACCGACGTGCAGGCGCATCTGCGCTATGACGGATCACATCAGGCGTTGCCCGTGCCCTTTGCCGAAGTGCCCGTGATGCAGGCGGCGTTCGCGGCAGCGCATCAGGCGCGGTTCGGATTTACCTCTCCGGAGCGGCCACTTCTGTATGAAATGCTGGTGGTGGAAGCCGTGGGCGGCGGGTCAGCCGCGGCGGTCACATCGCTTGGCGCTGGGCAGGCGACGGCCATTGATCACCTGCCTGTCTGGTTCACAGGCAACGTCACCC
>JAYSSN010000275.1:0-30939 GCA_043720555.1 Rhodobacterales bacterium
CCGCCCCGCATCGTCCGAGCCATACAGCTCCACCACCAATGTGGCCCCGCCCCGGTTGATGATGTCCTCGGCCTTGATGACATGGGTGTGCATCGGCGACAGTTGATCCTGGCGCGAGATCAGCAGCTTTTCGGCATAGCACATGCCCCCGCCCCGTTGCAGATCGGCCAGACTGCCGTTGCGCAGCGTGAACAGGAACAACCCCAGATCATCAAACCGCCCCTGCCCGTAATCGGTAATGTCCCAGCCCATCCGGCTGTCCACGATCCGCCGTGCATCGCTGCGCGCCCTGAACTGATCGGGCGTCCAACAGGCAAATGGCGGCAACACAAAGCCATAGTGCCGGATCATCGCATCCGCCTCGGCCATGATGTGATTGATGCGCGAACGTTTCATGCGTGATCCCCTTGTTTCATGCGGACTATACCGCTGGCGTTGCCATCCTCAACCCCACCCTCGTGCCATGTGTGAACTGGTCATCGCAGGGCCGACAGCCTGCCCCCTAGGCGGTGCGCCGCAGCAACCCGTCGCGCCCGGCCCATGCCGCCACCGCTGCGCCAAAAGCCGCAAACAGCGGGCGCGAGACCGGGTCTTCGCCCGCGCGCCATTCAGGGTGCCATTGCACCGACATGGTAAAGCCCGGCGCATCCTGCACATAGATCGCTTCCGGCGTGCCGTCCGGCGCCTGGCCGTCAATCACGATCCGCGCGCCCGCCACGGCGATCCCCTGCCCGTGTAACGAATTGGTCATCACTTCGGGCGCGCCCATCAGCCGGTGGAACGGGCCACCTTCGGAAAACCGCACCGGGTGACGCAGAGCGAACTTTTCCTCTAGCGTGCCATCAGGCGGCATGCGGTGGTTCATCCGTCCCGGCAGATCGCGGATTTCGGGGTAAAGCGTGCCGCCCATCGCCACATTCACCTCCTGGAACCCCCGGCAGATGCCCAGAAACGGCTGGCCCCGCTCCACGCAGGCCCGGATCAGTGGCAGCGTGATCGCGTCACGGCAGCGGTCGAAACAGCCGTGCGCCGGGGTTTCATCCTCGCCGTATTCGGACGGATGCACATTCGGCCGCCCGCCCGTCAGCAAGAACCCGTCGCACAAATCCATCAGCTCGGCCACCGAAACGAAGCGCGGATCGGTCGGGATCATCAGGGGTACACAGCCAGACACCCGCGACACCGCTTCGGAATTCGAGGTGCCGGTGGCATGCACGGGATACTCTTCGTGCAGCAATGTAATGTTGCCGATAATCCCCACAACGGGTCGGCGAGTCTTCAGCGCCATTGGTCCCATGCCCATTTTGTGACCGTATACCGGCAACATATCCCTAACTGACTGTTCCGAAAAGGGCTTGCCGTGCACAGGCCTGTTGGCTTTGGCGCACATGCCGCTTTTTTGTGCAGCCGTCGGCGCGCCACACTTCCGCTGTGGATCAAGCGGATCTGACTTGCGATTGCCCCGCGCAGGCCCGCAACATCGCCACACCGGCGTGCATATGTCCGGCATGGCCACAGGCGACGAAAGTGCCGCCCGCATGGTCGTGGTGCGTGGCACCGATCCCGACGTGCGCGCCGTTGGCGAAGATATCGTCGTGGTCCAGAAGGCCGCGATTGCATGGATGACCGAATGGCGGGCGCAGGCCGAAGAATAGCTCTTTCCGCTTCGCGCTCCGCGTGATTGACTGACCCCGGAAGGGGGCAATCCATGCATATCCTCATCATCGGTGCGGCGGGAATGATTGGCCGCAAGCTGGCGACCACCATCGCAGGCGGTGCCCTGCCCGCCACGCGCCTGACGCTGGCCGACGTGATCCTGCCGCCCGCGCCCAATGCCGCCGCGGGAACCCTGGCGCTTGACCTGACCGATCCCACCGCCGCCCAACGGCTGATCGCAGGCAAACCCGACCTGATCTTCCACCTCGCAGCAATTGTCAGTGCCGAGGCGGAGGCCGACTTTGACAAGGGCTATGCCACCAACCTCGATGCAACCCGCGCGCTGCTCGAAGCGATCCGCGCCACCCCCAACTACCGCCCCCGCGTGGTTTTCGCCTCGTCCACGGGCGTCTTTGGCGCGCCCCTGCCCGACCGCATCCCCGATGATTTTCACCTGACCCCGCGCTCCAGCTACGGCACCCAGAAAGCCATCGGCGAGCTGCTGCTGGCCGATTACACCCGGCGCGGTTTCATCGACGGCATCGCGCTGCGCCTGCCCACGATCTGCGTCCGCCCCGGCGCGCCCAACAAAGCCGCCTCCAGCTTTTTCTCGGGCATCCTGCGCGAGCCGCTGAACGGGCAGCCCGCCATCCTGCCGGTGCGTGACACCCTGCGCCACTGGTTCGCCAGCCCGCGCGCCGCGATCCGCTTTTTTCTGCACGCCGCCACCCTGGACACCGCCCGCCTGGGCGGCCTGACCGCACTCAACATGCCGGGCCTGTCGGCCACAGTTGCCGAACAGATTGCCGCCTTGCACGCGCTTGCCGGGGCCGACACCGTGGCCCTGATCCGCCGCGCGCCCGACGACCGCATCGCCGCCATCGTCGAAACCTGGCCGCGCGGTTTTGACACCGCCCGCGCCACGGCATTGGGTTTTACCGCAGAAACCAGCTTTGATCAGATATTGCAGGTCTATCTGGAGGATGATTTTTCACCCGGATCGAAGTGACCTTTGCGAGGTCATGCCGCACGCGGATGACGTGCCCGCACAGGCGCCCCGACACCGGCGCCCGAGCGGGCACTCTGACACGGGGCACTCTGACACGAAGCACTCTGACGCGGGGCACTCTGACTGGTCGGCCTGTGCCCTCGGGTCCGACGCAACCGATCATGCAATGTGTCATCGTCGGTCACGACGCGTTCGCGATTCATGTCAATTATTTTAAATGCTTAACCTGAAATCAACCGTTGACCGCCGTCAATTTCATCCCGCCACCACCCGCGCCGCCGCCGCGATCCCCGGTCCGTGCGCAATGCCCAAGGCCTGCATCCCCGCCTCCATCACCGCCAGCGCCCCCAGTGTCATATGTGCATTCACATGGCCCATATGCGCCACGCGCAGCCAGCTGTCCGCCTGCGGATCCGCATCCGATCCCATCCCGAGCCCGAAACCCAGCGTTACCCCCGCCTCACGCTCCACCCAGTCGCGCAATCGCGTGGCGTCAGGCGCGCCAAGCCGGGCCGACGTCACCGACCACCCCCGCGCCGCCGGGTCCGCCACGTTCAGCGCAATCGCGTCATTGCCGGCACCCCAGCCTTCGAATGCCGCCCACACCGTCTGCGCCAGCCGGTGATGCCGCGCCCAGACCTCCGGCAAGCCTTCCTCGGCAATCATGTCCAAAGCCTCGCGCAGGCCGTAAAGATGGTTGGTCGGGGCGGTCCCGCACCAGATCTGCCAGAACTCATCGGCATCCGCCCGTGGCCCCCAATGCCAATACGGCGTGCGCAGATCGGCCTGCACCGCTTTCGCCCGGTCACTGAACCACACAAACCCCATGCCCGGCGGCGTCATCAGCCCCTTCTGGCTGGCGGCCACCGTCACATCCACACCCCAGGCATCCATCCGATACGCGTCGCACCCCAATGACGCGATGCAGTCGATGGCCAGCAACGCCGGATGGCCCACGGCATCCAGCACCCGACGCAGGCCTTGCACATCAGTCTTGACGGTGGACGACGTATCCACATGCGTGGCCATCACCGCCTTGATCCGATGCCCGGTATCGCCGCGCAACTCCGCTTCGATCCGGTTCAGGTCAGGCGGTGCCGCGCGGCCGAAATCCAGTATCTCGACATCGATCCCCATGCCCCGCGCGTGACTGGCCCAGCCAAAACCGAACGCCCCGCAGGCCAGCACCAGCGCCCGGTCGCCGCGGCTGAACATGTTGGCATTCGCGGCTTCCCACACCCCATGGCCATTGGCGATATAGGCCGCCAGATGCCCATCCGTTCCCGCCAGCGCCTTCAGGTCCGGCCACAGCGTATCGACCATGTCGTGCAAGGGACCGTCGTAGATGTTGGGGCTGCCGCGATGCATCGCCCGCTGCACCCGGTCGGGGATGACGGACGGGCCGGGAATCGCAAGGTAGGGGTGGCCATTGGCAAGGGTCATCGGGCGCTCCACACACAATCGTGCCTTGGCTAACACCCGCCCTGCCTGCCCGCAACCTTGCACGCAGCCGCGCTTTCAGGCTATCTGCCTGCGGCGACAGACCCGCAACAAGGCCCTCCGTGCAAGACACCCCCGCCGATCCCCGTTACCGGTCGCGCCCGCTGTTCGGGCGCCTTTGGCGTGCCTATCTGTCCAGGCACAAGGGGCTGATGGCACTGGCCTTTATGTTCATGGTGATCGAAGGCGTCACACTCGGCGCATTGTCATATCTGCTGGAACCGCTGTTCGACGATGTCTTCGCCGCAGGGTCCGAAGCGCACCTGCTGCCCGTGGGACTTGCGATCCTGGCCTTGTTCTTCACGCGCGCCACAGTCCTTGTACTGGGCCGCGGGGTGATGGCGCGGGTGTCGGCCAAAGTATCTGCGGCCATGCAGACCGATATGCTGCGCCATCTTCTGCGACTGGACGGACAGTTCTATCACGACAATGCGCCGGGCAAACTGATCGAACGGGTGCAGGGCGATACCATGGCCGTACAGGGTGTGTGGTCCTCGCTCATCATCGGCGTCGGGCGCGATCTGGTGGCGCTGGTCAGCCTGTTTGCGGTCGCGCTGTCCATCGACTGGCGCTGGACGCTTGCCGCCCTGATCGGCGCGCCCCTGCTGATTCTGCCGACGCTGCTGGTGCAACGCTACATCCGGCGCAAAACCAACCAGATGCGCGATCAGGCCGGCCTGCGCGCGACCCGGCTGGACGAGATTTTTCACGGCATTCAGGCGATCAAGCTGAACCGGATGGAAGACTACCAGACCACCCGCTACCAGCGCATCACCGACCGGATCGTGCGCTTTGACATCCGTACGACCCTTGGCCGCGCCACCATGCCCGCCATGATCGATATCGTCACCGGCCTTGGCTTTTTCGCGGTGCTGATGTTTGGCGGCCGCGAGGTGGCAGACGGTGAGCGGACAGTGGGTGAGTTCATGGCCTTTTTCACGGCAATGGCACTGACCTTTCAACCGATCCGCCGTTTGGGCGATCTGTCCGGCATGTGGCAGATTGCCGCGGCGAGCCTTGAACGCATCTATCGCCTGCTGGACACCAAGCCGCTTACCAGGCGGCCAACGGTCAGGCAGGGTATCCGTTTTGATGCCCCGGAGATCCGGCTGGAGGATCTGCACTTTGCCTACGGTGATACGCCGGTGCTGGATGGGCTGACCTTCACTGCCTCCGCTGGCCGCGTGACGGCGCTTGTCGGCGCCTCGGGTGCCGGAAAATCAACCGTGTTTCATTTGCTGACGGGCCTGTCCGAACCTGCCTCGGGCCGCATCACGATTGCCGGGGTGGATGCCGCCAGCCTGAGTCTGGCGGATCTGCGGGCGAACTTTGCCAGCGTGTCGCAGGATTCGGCCCTGTTCGACGAAACCCTGCGCGAAAACATCCTGCTCGGGCATGAAGGCGTGCCGGAGGCCGATCTGAAACAAGCCCTTGAGGCCGCCCATATCACCAGCTTTGTCGACAGCCTGCCGCTGGGTCTTGACAGCCAGGCAGGTCCGCGCGGATCCGCGCTGTCCGGCGGTCAGCGCCAACGCATTGCCATCGCCCGTGCGCTGCTGGCCGATGCCCCCATCCTGCTGCTGGACGAGGCGACCAGCGCCCTTGACGCGCAGTCAGAGGCACTGGTCGCCGAAGCGCTGGACCGCCTGAGCCAGGGTCGCACCACCCTTGTGATCGCGCACCGGTTGTCCACCGTGCGTGATGCCGACAAGATCGTGGTGATCGATCAGGGCCGCGTGGTCGAAGACGGCTGCCACGATGACCTGCTTGCAAAGGGCGGGCGTTATGCCCAGCTTTACCGCTTGCAGTTCAAGGAGTCCTAGGTGGGCGAAATCGCGACAGATCGCACTGTCTGGCAGGTTACAGGCAAGGATGCCCTGCCGTTTCTGCAGGGCGTGGTCTGCAACGACGTCGTGCCGCTGGGCAAAGGCCCCGGCATCGTCTGGGCCGCATTGCTGACACCGCAAGGCAAGTATCTGGCGGATTTCTTTGTGGTGAGAACCGGCGACCGCCTGCTGATCGACATTGCTGCGCAACTGGCAGACGCCACCCTGCGCCGTCTCACCATGTACCGCCTGCGCGCCGATGTGCAGATCACGCCGCTCGATGTGCCCGTGACGCGCGGGCTGGGCAATCCGCCCGAAACCGCCCTGCCCGACCCCCGGCACCCTGCCCTGGGTTGGCGCGCCTATGGCCTGCCCGGCGGCCCTGGGCGCGTTGATTGGGATGCAATCCGCGTGCGGCATCTGATCCCCGAAACCGGGCGCGAACTGATCCCCGATGACAGCTACATCCTCGAGATGGGTTTCGAAGCCCTGCACGGCGTCGATTTCCGCAAAGGCTGCTATGTCGGGCAGGAAGTGACCGCGCGGATGAAGCACAAGACCGATCTGCGCAAAGGCCTCGCCCGCGTACGGATTGACGGCGCGGCGACGGAAGGCGATGCGGTCACGCGCGACGGCAAACCCGTGGGGCGGCTGCACACGGTGTCAGGGGCTGCGGCCCTCGCCTACCTGCGCTTTGACCGCGCCGATGGCGAGTTGCTGGCAGGCCATGCACGCATTTCGCTGGCCTGAGCCACCGATTTTTCTGCGAAAAATCTGAATTTTCGCAGAAAATTCGCGGCGTCAGGCGCGTTCGGAATATTCCATCAGTTCGGTGTGCACGATGATCTCTTCATCCGGACCCACGAACGGCGGGATCATGATCCGCACGCCATTGTCCAGGATTGCGGGTTTGAAGCTGTTGGCAGCGGTCTGGCCCTTTTGCACGGGCTCGGTATCCACAACGCGGCATTTCACTTTTTGCGGGATCTGCACCGACAGCGCCTCGTCGCCGTAGTACTGCACCGTCGCCGTCATGCCATCCTGCAGGAACGGTCGCCGGTCGCCCAGCAGGTCAGCGTCGATCTCGGTCTGCTCGAACGTCTCGCCGTCCATGAACACCAGCCGCCCATCGGATTCATACAGGAACTGCTGGTCCTTGTTCTCAAGTTCCACCCGCTCCACCTTGTCTTCCGACCGGAACCGTTCGTTCAGCTTGCGCCCGTCGCGCAGGTTCTTCAGTTCTACCTGCGCAAAGGCCCCGCCCTTGCCGGGCTTGACGTGGTTCACCTTCACCGCCGCCCATAGCCCGGCGTCATGGTCGAGCACGAAACCCGGCTTGATTTCATTTCCGTTGATCTTCGGCATTGCGGCAAAACCTTGACGATAGGTTGATAGATGTAAGCCGCACCCTATATATTGGCGGTATCCCGCTGGCAAGCCGACTAGATACGGTAATGATTCGCATAAGCTATGTAAAAATTGCATGACAGCCATGAAAAAACTGTTGCCCCGAATCGCAGGTTAGTCGCTAGGTTCGCGCAGCTTTGGAAAATACAAGAGTAACAAAAGGACGACGAGATGGCCGATTTCGTTGACAGCACTGCATTCAACTACGAACAGGGTCAGCGCGCGCGCAAACTTTTTGCCGCCGTGGTTCTGGCTGCCCTTGATGATGCTATTGCGGATGACAAGAAGTATGGCAACGGTCCTGACCAGATCGCCCGCTGGGCACGCTCGCGCGACGGGCGCGAAGTGTTGTCCTGTGCGGGGATTGATCCCAATGAGCGGGTGGTGAAGGGCTTGATGGAGTTCGTGTCCAAGGGCGTGCGCACATCGGTCGCGCTGTCGCGCGAAGAAAGCGAACGTCGTCATGCATTGGAACTGGAAGCGGAAGCCGCATAAGGCTTTGTCAGCCAATGACATCAAAACGCGCCCCAGTCGGGCGCGTTTTGCATTTCAGTGCATCATCAGCGCAAACATGATCCCCGGCACGAATTCTGCAACCAGCAGCGCCGCGAACATCGCCCGCATCCGCCAACTCTGAAACCTGCGCCAAAGCAGGGCCGTCAGCGCCACGCAGGCCGCAATTTCAAGAGCCCCCACGAAGACGCCGTAGTAGTCGCGATCCCAATAGCTGAGCGGGCTTTGAAACACCCAGTCGCTGATCGGCCAGAACTGCCGGCGCGCGTCGTCATGGTGCAGCGCGAAATCGAACCCCAGATGCAGCAACCCCGCCCCGGCAAATGCAACCACAACCGGCGTGCGCAGTAACAATCCGGCCAGCAGCAGCGCGCCCCAGAGCGGAATGGCGTTATCGACCGCGAATATACCCTGCCAGGCGCTTGAAAAGTAAAGCTCGCCAAAGACCACACGGGCGGGAATTTTCTGCACATAAAGCGCCCAGCCGGTCAGCAGATACAGCGACACATCCGGCGTCAGGGCACCGATCAGCGACGCAGCAGTGGTTCCGGGCGAACCGGGTCTGGCAAAGGCCGCAGCACCAAAGATCAGGTGCGCGGGGGTGTTCACCGCCTACTGCAACTGTTGCGCCGCCAGGGCGCGACTGACCTCGGCACGGACCAGTTTGCGCACGTTGCGCGTGATACGCTGTCCGAGCGAGCCGTGCAGCTCTTCGCGGATCATCTCGCGCACAAGTTCGCGCAGCTTGTCTTCGTCGAGCATGTCGATAGCCGGCGCCGTGGACGCCTCGTCTGCGGCAAGGGCAGACAAGACCGCGCGCTCGGCCGCATCGGCGGTGTCGTCGAACACATCGGCGAAGGGTGCCTCGTCTTCGGCGATCTGATCGGCAGGTTCGCCTTCGGGTTCCTGGGCCCAGCCCGGCGTGGTGACCCCCGACAGCGTGATGACTTCGGCCTCTTCGACCTGTTCGATGACCTCGGGGGCGACCCAGGACGATTCGGGCCAGCCGGGCACGGGAATTGAGTCGGCAGGCCCTGCCTCGCCCGCTTCGGATTCGTAGCCGTGTTCGGGCACGGATGCCCCGATCGACGCCACCGCAGCGCCCAGATCCTGTGCCACATCCCGATCGGGACTGGTCGCCGCGACACGTGAAGAGGTGAACTGCGCCACCATATCATCGACAGCGGCATCCTGCGGGGCATCCTGGGACATCGGATCAGACGGCGTCGCCGGTTCAGACGGCGTCATTGGTTCAGACGGCGTCACCGGTTCCGAAGGCGTCACCACGCGCAGGGCGGGTGTCAGCATCAGTTTGTGGTGAACCGGGGCCACCTTTGGCCGCAGATCTTCTGTCACCAGACGACGGATCGAGGACAGGACATCTTCAATCTCGACAGACGTCATACGTTCCGACATTCATGCACCAACTTTTTGGCCCTGGCCATCCGCCCTTATGACAGGGCATTCTGTGCGGCAGCGTAAACCGCGCCGTGCCGCAAGACAAGGAACTGCATGAAACGATCAATGCCACGGAAAGCATCAGGTCGTTTCCCTGCACCCACCAGTCAGTTGGCGATCTTGCCCAAAATCCGGTCCAATGCCGCGCCCTGACTGCTGTGGATCGGCGCATCCTTGACCACATTGTAATAGGCCGCCGGGTCAAAAACCGGAATGCCCAGGTCCAGATGCTCGACCGTGAGCAAACCCATGGCTGACAGCAACTGGTACACGCCGACATAACGCTGCGCTTCCGATTGCAGCTTTGCGGCACGCGCATCCAGCAGTTCCTGTTCGGCGTCAAGCACATCGAGCGTGGTGCGCGACCCCAGCGTCGCCTCTTCGCGGATACCATCGAACGCCTCTTGGGCCGCCCGGATCTGACGATCATTCGCCTCGATCCCGGCCGATGTCACAAGGATGTTTGACCAGGCGTTGCCGACCGCCTGTTCGACCTGCACACCGGTTTGCAGCAGGGCGGCGCGGGTCGCCTCATCCTGCGCAATGGCGCGCCGCAGCAAGGCCGCCTGACGCCCGCCGCTGTACAGCGTCTGGTTCAGCGACAGACCGAAGGTTTCAGTCTCCAGCCCCGCATCATTCATGCCGATGCTGCCCCGTGCCGTAATGACCGGTTGGAAATCGGCGCGGGCGCGGGCGATGTTCAGACCCGATACCACCACCTCATGCTGGCCCTGCCGCACCGCGGGTTGGGTGCGCAGCGCAATTGAAACCGCCTCGTCCTGGGTGCGCGCCGTGCGGGGCGTGGGTGGAAGCGGTCGCAGATTGCCCGGATACTTGCCCGTCGACGCCTTGTAGGATTCGCGTGCCACCATCAGATCGCCCTCGGCCGATGCAAGCTCGGCCCGCGATCCGGCAAGCCGCGCTTCGGCCACCGACACATCCGTGCGTGTGATTTCACCCACATCGAAACGGTCGCGCGCGGCGCGCAGTTCCTGGGTGATCAGGCGCAGGTTGCTCTGCCGCAGATCCACGACTTCCGTGGCCAGCCGCACATTGACATAGGCTGTCACCGCATCGAGCAGAACGCTTTGTTCGATTGAAATCAGGTTTTCCCGCGTGGCCAGCACAGATTCCTTGGCGACCTCGATGGCCAGCCGGTTGCGCCCGAAATCGTACAGGGTCATTTCGGCGCTGACCTGCGCGGTTGTTGCCAGCGAGTCCGAATCCGCCTCGACGCCGCCAACGCGGAACCCCTGATTGGTCCATTGCGACTGCAAGGTGAACTGGATGATCGGCTGCAGCGCACTGACGGCAATGGCCACATCCTCGTCGGCCACGCGCAGCAACGCTGCGTTCTGGTCCAGCAGGTTGGAATTGCGGTACGCCGCGATCAGCGCATCGGCAAGCGTTTCGGCCTGTGCCACGGGGGTCAGCATCAATGACACTGTGGTCGCGACCATTCCCAAAACACTGCGCATCCTGCACCTCATTGCTGCGGACAACCTTTGTCCGGATTTCGGCCACTCGGCCGTCTCGGATTACAAACGAAAGCCACGCGCAGCGGCAAAGCCCGGCAGAACCGGGGCACTGGCATTGAACACTGACCGCCAGGTCATACGGCCATCAGCCTTGTAGCCGACACGCGCAACGCCCAAAGCGCCTTCCATGAAGACACAGCCGATGCGACCGCCATCCTTCAGCTGATCGAGGATCGCCTGTGGCACAACCTCCACCCCACCCTGCACGGTGATGACATCATAGGGACAATGCCTGGCCGACCCGGCCGCCAGCGGCCCCGCGACCACCGCGGCATTGTCCACGCCTTCAACCCCCAAGGTACGCTGCGCTTCGGCGGCATGGCCCTCGTTGTCCTCGACCGCCATCACCGCATCGGCCAGCCGTGCGATCACCGCCGTCGAATAACCGAGGCCGCACCCGATATCGAGAACCATCTCGGTCGGCTGAATATCCAGCGCATCCAGCAACTTGGCCAGTGTCCGCGCCTCAAGCACGACACGCCCCCCGCCGATATCCACATTCTCGCCGACATAGGCCGCCTCGCGCCGGTCGCTGGGCACATAGACCTCGCGCGGGATGGCCAGCATGGCCGCGATGATCGGGAATTTCGTCACATCCGACGGGCGAACCTGCGTATCGACCATTATCACGCGCCGGGAGGGAAAATCAGTCATGCGGGCCTCTTGCCGGGTAAACCGTTCAGTTCAGAACCTGTGCTCTCTCTCCTTCTCTTCTGGCATACAAGGCTGAAAGGGGCAACGCGCCAAACGGGGCTGAATTGCCTCAACCGCGACTTATGCCCAGCTTTTTTCCGCGCGCCCGCCTGCGGGATGTCGTTTGTCACCCGCGCCCGTCCACCCCCCTGCCGATGCCGGTGAACCGCGATCCCATCCAGGCGGCGGCCTGTTCGCCCATATGACGAAATTTGTCGGACACCTGCGCCAGTTTCGCCTCCCACTCCGGGTTCGGCTGCTGGCCGTCGGTCACTTGGAAATAGACCTGCATCATGCACGCAATGCAGAACGGCTCGATCAAGGCGGCCTTCACGGCCCAGGCAAAGACGAACGCAAACACAAATCCCCCCGCCGCCACGTCCCCGGGCATCAGGTACACAACCCCCGCCGCAGGTGCCAGCATCAGCAAAAACACCACGAACGCCAGAAGATAGGAAATCGCCGTCAGCCAGGCTGCGTTCAGCATCATCGGCCGTGCGTTCTGTGCATATAGCACCAGCGCCTCTTGTGCATTCTTCCAGGGATTTTCTGACGTGCTGCGGATCGCATGGGCAATGATCATCTCGTCAATCAGCCCCACCGCCAACCGCAGATAGGCCCGAAGAACCCCCATGAATTGTTCAACACCCGGAACAGGGAAGATCGACATCACCCCCTCGATGATGCCGGTGATCGCCCCGATCACCCCATGCACCAGCCGGTCCAGCGCGAACAGCGCCGAGGACTCGCCAAACCGGTCGCCAACGACGCCCCAGGCATATTCGATCTGCCCCCGGCCGCCGGGCACCTGCCCCCCGCGCAGCAATTCGACCATCACGGCGATATGGCCCGCCTTCACCAGATACAGCAGGTAGTCGCGGAAAAAGAAGATGACGCCAACGGTCGCGCCAAATCCGATGGCCGCCCCCCAGAAGGTCGAACTGGCCTGAAAGTCATCGGTCCCAAAGGCACCAATTCCATATCCAAAGCCCGCACCTGTGCCTGTGACGACAATGATGGCAGCCGTGATGCCGAAATAGACGATGATCCGCAAAACAATGAACGGCGCGGTTTGCACCATCAATGACAGTGCCTTGCCGACAGAGAAATCCCACATAGAAAGCCTCCGACGCATGAAATACGGCCAGACTGCACCTTTCCCCAAAGTCAGGCAAGCCGCATCATACCAGCCGGGGCCGCGCGCGGCCGGGCCGGTGTTGCCCCATTGCCGACGCGGCCACACGCGCCATGTCTGCCGCCGTCAGTCCCGCCTCGGCATACATGGCGGCGGGGCTTGCCTGATCGATGAAACGATCCGGCAAGGTCATCGTGCGCACCGACAGCCCGCCGTCCGGCCGACCGCAATTCGCCAGATAATGCAGCACATGCGCGCCAGACGACAGGATCGCCACATCGGCGGCCTCGCGCATCACCCGCCCCTTGCCAATCGCCAGCGGCACGCCACGCACTGGCAACTCCACCCCGACGCCTTCGCTGCGCGGAAACCGGAACGCAACCGGACCTGCATCATGCGCAATCGCGGTCGTCACCATGTGCACCAGTTCGGCCTCGTCGCCTGCAGCCATCACGGTGAAATTGGGCAGGTTGGACAAATATCGCACATCGAACGGACCCGCATGTCTCGCGCCGTCCTGCCCCACCAGCCCCGCCCGGTCGATGGCGAACCGCACGGGCAGGTTCTGCAGCGCCACATCATGCACGATCTGATCATATCCGCGCTGCAGGAAAGTGGAATAGATCGCGCAAAGGGGCCGCATCCCCGATGCCGCAAGTCCTGCCGCAAAGGTCACCCCATGCTGCTCGGCAATGCCGATCTCGAAGACGCGCCCGGCAAAGCGTGTCGCCATGTTGTCCAACCCGGTGCCCGATGGCATCGCCGCCGTGATCGCCACCACTCGCGGATCGCGCGCGGCCTCGTCCGTCAGGGCATGGCCAAAGACGGCTGTATAGCTTGGCGCATTGGATTTCACCTGGGCCTGCTCGCCCGCGCCTGCGCGGCCCGCAGGGTGGACAGCAGCTGCGCCATATCGTGCCCGTCGATCAGGCCGATATAGCTGAACCCGAACGCGCCCGATCGCAAAGCCAAGGGCGGCCCTCATGGAAGGAGATGAATGCGCTGCCCCGAACGGATCAAACGCGCTTTCGCGGCGCCTGGTAAATCCTGAAAGCCCGCCACCCTGGCGCAAATTGCGCATCCGGTCGCGCCGTCCGGTCAAGATCTTGTGCCGATCGCATTGATGCCCGATATCCCAGATCTGCTTGTCGGCGGGCGCATTGAACACCGCGTGGATCGCAACCGTCAGTTCCACCACCCCTAAGCGAAGATCCCAGATGCCCGCCGGTTTGCGGCACGACGTTGATAACGTCGTGCCGCAGTTCGTCTGCCAGACGTGCAAGCCTGGCATCCGACAGCGCCGTCATATCCGCCGGGCCAGCCACGCGGTCAAGAATGGGGTATCGGGTATCATGACCTCCGCCTGAAAAAAGTGCCGTGTGGGGTGACCACACGGCACCAGTCCCTGTCGCCAACAGGAAGGGAACCGGGCTGTGGTTACCGCCCGGACTCCAGACCGGCGATGGTCCGGACAGTGTGGCCCGGGCAAGATCACATGCCCGGGGAAACCTGTTACGCCAGCCGCGTCGGCGCTGCGATTTGCAGCGCACCCATTGGTGGCGGTGCCTCTTTGCTGGCATCGGGCAACATCTGGCCAATGCCCCAGACGCCGTACAACACCACGATGACGACCGTCGCCCAGAACAGGGCCTTGCCCGCGCCGCGCAGCATCTCGCCCGCCACCCAGGAACGCAGTTGTGCCCTGCGACCCAGCTTGAAGTAAGGTTCTTCAGACATCATGCATCCCTTCAATCAAGTGGCGCATAGCCATGGTCCTGCGCCCAGACGAACCAGTTGTCGACAACCGTGCCGGTCAGCAGAATGCCGATCCCTCCGGTCAGGGTTACCAGCACCGCAAACCACCACGCCCAGCGATGAATGCCTTCCATCGTGGCATTGAACCCCATGGTCCAGCGCCAGAACAACGCCGCCCGCTCCGATGCCGTACCCCGGTCCACGATCTGTTCCAGTTCGCGGTCACCACCAAAGCGGCTGACCGCAAGGATGGTGGCACCGTGCATGGCAAACAGCAGCGCCGAGCCATAAAGGAAGGCAATCGAAAGCGCGTGGAACGGGTTGTAGAACAGGTTTCCGTAAGTCAGGGAAAACAGGTTCGTCCAGTCCAGATGCGAGAAGATACCGTACGGCACCGCCTCGCTCCACGATCCCATCAGCACAGGCCGGATCAGTCCAAGCACCAGCACCAGCCAGATCGCGCTGGCAAAGGCCCATGCCACGTGTTTGCCCATCCCCAATGCCTCGGCTCGCAGGTACGTCCGTACCCACCAGGTGCAGAGTGAGATCAGAAAGAAGAAACCCGCGATCAGGAAGTACCCGCCCTCCGCCAGCGGCGGGAAGGACAGCCCGTATTCCGGTGCCGGCGGATCCAGCGAGAACCAGAACAGGTCGCGCATGAAGACAGCCGGACTGAACCCCGCCTGATACCAGAACCAGCCACCCACCATCATGAACCAGATCAACCCGGTCGCAAGCGAGATCACCCCGAACGTGCCCAGATAGATCGGTCCCAGCTGGGCATTGCCGAACCAGCCTGCCAGCGTGGAAAAGCCGGCACTCCTGCTGCGGTTCGACAGATCCACCGCCTCGACCAGCCCCATTTCAGGCGCAGACCGGACCTGCACCTGGGTAAAGATGTTCTGATACTCAGCCATTGACGCCTCCCGGAATACCCGCCCACCATGGCAGACTCAGCCACCAATCCCACCACGTCACCCACTGATCGAACCAGATGGTGCCGGAAATCACGATACAGATCGCGCTCCAGAATCCCGCGTTCAGCGCCAGCAGCAGACCCAACCGGTGGATGCCCAGCGTGCCGATCGAATAGCCGATCAGATCGCGGAAATAGGTATCCTCGTGGTCAGGCGTGCGCATCTCGCGCCCCTTCTCGGGGTTCGCCGCCGACAGCACCAGCGATCCATGCAACGCAAGCGCCAGCGCATTCGTGAAAAAGAACGTCACCGCGATCATATGCACCGGATTGTAGTGGAAATTGCCATAGGTGTAGCCCGTGTTGGACACCCAATCGAGGTGACTGAAGATGCCGTAGGGAAACCCGTAGGCCCATGCCCCCATCAACAGCGGGCGAAACACCACCAGCGTGACATAGGCGAAAATCGCCACACCAAAGGCGAAGGGCACGTGATAGCCCATGCCCAGCTTGTTGCAGATTTCCACCTCGCGCAGGGCCCAGCTGACAAAGGCCCCGATCGCACAGATCGTAATCAGCTGCCACAACCCGCCATCCAGCAGCGGGGCCGCACCCAACCCGTAGTCGATGGACGGGGCATCTATGGAAATCAACCACGGGTTCCAGACCCCCTCCATCGCCGTTCCGTAAAAGATCAGGATCGTTCCAAGGGCAGCGAAAAAGAAGGTCGTCACACCAAAGAAGCCGACGTAGAAAGGGCCGACCCAGAAGTCGAACAGGTTCCCGCCGACCAGCGTGCCACCCGGCACGCGGTATTTTCGTTCGAAGCTGAGCAGTGCCATGCTTCCCTCTCTGTTTTGGCAAGGGGCCAACTTTTCGGCCAACCGATTGTTTTATTGCCAAAGTTCGAGCGCGGGCGCGCGCTTTCCCGTTGTGTCTGATGTGTTCCGGGCGGCCGGGTCAGGGCCGCCCGGAACAGGGGTCGTCCTGATTATTCCGTGGCCGCGACTGCACCGCGATCATATTTCGCGGCCGCAATGTTGAACCAGTTGTAATCAGGGTTGCTCAGCAGCACGAGGTGAATCATCGCCGCCAGAAGGAAGAGGAACACCCCCTGCGCCACGAACACGCGACGCGGATCGAAAATCAGCCAGATCTTGTAGAATTTTGACATTTATCGATCCTCCTCAGAACCACGGGCGCCAGATGAACACCGCCAGATGAGCGACAACGGCTACGGCCACGAAAAGCCAAAGCCCGCTCACATAGACGGAGTGCAGCTCTTGCGCCTGCTCGTCGGTGAGACCTGTGAACGACAGGTCAGTTCTATCAGCCATACTATCCTCCGGAATGGCAGACTGACGCCGCAAACCCTGCGGCGGGGTTGCCGAACCGGGATCTCTCCCCTCCGGCGGCTCGATCCGCCCCAGGGGGCGAACCGAATGGCTTGTGCAGGGGGCGCGTCCTGCAGTCTGGCTTCCGTGCCCTCAGGCGCGAAAGATCGAAGGCGTGATCGCACCGGCATCAGTCCAGGCGCGCAAGATCGGGTTCGTGTCCGGCATGCGGCGCGTGATGGCCACGCGGGCCAGCCAGCCGATGATGGCAAACGGGATCGCCACCAGAAAAATCACACCAAAGTAGGCATAAAACTCGGCGTGCGGGGTGCGCTGCGAATGGTGCGCCTCCGAATGACCGCTGTTGGCCGTATGATCGCTCATTGCCGTCCTCCCTGAATGGATGAAGTGCCGCGCAGGGCCTCCACCGTTTCGCGCACCACCCGCTCGTCCCCCTGGTCGAGTGCGGCCTTCTCGGCAGCATCGCGCAGGGTACGGGCGGCGGAAATCCGTGTCAGAACCGGGTGTTCGCCGACAATCCGGTCCAGTTCCAGTTGCGCATCGACATCCCATGGGAAATCGCGGCGCAGCGTTGTTGGTGTGGCCGATGCGGCATCCATGTCGGTGCCCAGCGGCAGAATGTGGAACAGCGCATCGAACAGGCCGTTGCAGACTTCCTGCAAGATCCAGACCGCCCCCGCATAGCCCATCATCGGCGTGCCCGTGGCCCGCCGGATGGCCGCACCGGGAAAGGATGCCGCGATGAACGATGGCCGTGGCCCATGCCCTGCCTTCATTTCCGCCAGATACATCTTTTCGTTGATCGACCCCATCAGCACCAAAGGCTTGTGTTGATGGATCATCGCGCGCACGGCAGCGTTATTGGTCTTTTTCCCCGCCACGCGGGCAACAGCAAAGGCGCATGGCAGTCCCAGATCGTCTTCCAGATACAGCCGGATGCCGCGCGCATAGGTCTCATTCGCGACGATGCCAAAGCTGGCCGTGGCAAAGAAATCCTGCGTCACAGACCGCCACAGATCCCAGACGGGCTTCAGCGTCGAATGCTTTTCCCGCGCTATGAACGGCTCGGGGTCCAGCCCCAGCAACTCGCCCAGCTTGCGCAGGAACTGCGTTGTGCTGTCCATGCCGATCGGTGCCTGCAAATAGGGTTTGCCCAGCACCTCGCACAGACCGCGGCCGAATTCGCGGTACAGGCAGATGTTCGCATCCGCATTCACCAGATGCCGCATGTCGGCCAGATGCGCACCCAGCGGCATCACCATGTTCACATCCGCCCCGATGCCTTCGAGCAGACGCCGGATCTCGTGCAGATCGGACGCCATGTTAAAGGTGCCGTACATCGGCCCCAGGATGTTCACGCGCGGGCGCTGCCCGGCATCGCGCCTGGCCTCCGGCGGCATCCGGCCCTTGGTCATGCCGAATTCGGTGAAGATCCAGGTCATCGCGCGGTCTGCACACTGCCACTGATCCTCGTCAATCGTGCGCGGCAAAAAGCGCTGGATGTTGGTGCCCATCGGCGTCACGCCACCACCGATCATCTCGGCAATCGACCCCGTCACCACCACCGCTGGCAGCGCCGGGTCCAGTGTCTTCCAGGCCCGGCGCATCGCACCCTCGGTGCCTTCGCGGCCCAACTCCTCTTCGCCCAGACCCGTCACTACAATCGGCAGCTCATGCGGCGGCAGCCCGTCGGTATAATGCAGAACACTCGTCACCGGCAGGTTCTCACAGCCCACCGGCCCGTCGATCACCACCTGCAGCCCCTTGACCGCACAAAAGGCATACACCGCCCCCCAGTACCCGCCCGCCCGGTCATGATCCTCGATCAGCATGGAACGCGTCCCACGCCATTTTCTGTCCACAAATATCCCACGGGGGTGCGGGGGTGTGAAACCCCCGCTTCTTGCGGACGGATAAAGCGGCCGCGCGTCTGTACGGAATGACGCCGGAATGCGGACGGAATGCACATCATATCATGACCTCCGCTGCCGCGGCCCTGGCGGCCTTGTCGAGCTTTTTCTGATGCGCCGCGCGAAAGTCGGGCCGCAGGTTCGGCGTACCTTCCCAGATGCCCGCCGTAGCGCCCCGGCCGACGCCTTCAAAAAAGCTCTTCATCTTCGTCATCCGCGCTGCATTGCCGATGGCCGCGTTCACCACCTGCTGCAAAGACCCCGCTCCGGCAGGCCCCATCAGGGGGCGTGCCGAGATGAGGTTCGTGAAGTAAAGTGCTGGAACTCCACGCTCTTTTGCCTTCTGCACGACCGGGGTCGTCCCCACGGCCAGATCGGGTTGGAACCCCTCCATCGCCGCACAGTCGTCTTCGAGGCTGGCGCGGAACTTCACCGCCACGCCCCGCGCCTCCAGCCATTCGCGGTCCGCATCCGACCATTGATTGCGCGCGCAGGCCGTGCCGACATATGGCACATCCGCGCCGCTTTCGATCAGCAGACGTGCGACCAGCAGTTCGGACCCTTCATAGCCCGACAGCGTGATGCGCCCCTTGACCCGGCTGCCCTCCAGCGCCGCCCTGATCGCCGGCAGAAATGCATTCTGGGCCATTGCGATCTTTTCACCAGCAATTCCAAAAGCCTCACCGATATTTCTCAACCAGTCTGCTGTGCCGTCATGGCCCACCGGACCCGATCCGATGATCGTCCGCCCTGCCGCCTGAAATTCCCGGATCGCCGCCGTGTAGAACGGATGGATCGCTGCCGCGACACCGCAGTCGAGTGCCGCATAAAGCTCGCGCCATTCCCGGCACGGCACCACCGGCCCCGCCGCCAGACCCATGGGCGCCAGCATCGCGCCGATCATCATCGGGTCGGCCGGGAACATCTCGCCCAACAGCGCCACAGTGGGCCGGTCCGCCCGCCCGCGTTCAGGTGCGGCCACCGGCCCCGCCTCAACCTCGGCCCGCGCGTATTTCAGCATGGCCCCCGCCAGCACATCCTTGGCTTCCGCATGGGTCGGCACGCCAAACCCCGGCACGTCGATCCCGACGATCCTGACCCCATTGATCTCGGATGCGAGCAACTTCAATGGCACACCCGAAGCCGTTGGTACGCAAAGGTTTGTCACCACGATGGCGTCGTACCGTTCCGGGTCGGCCAGATCATGCACCGCATCGCGGATGTCCTCGAACAGCTTGCCAGTCACCAGACTTTCCGAGTTGAAGGGCACATAACCCACAGACCGGCGGGCCCCGTAAAAGTGGCTGACAAACGTCAATCCGTAAACGCAGCAGGCCGACCCGGACAGGACCGTCGCCACCCGCCGCATCCGCAATCCCACGCGCAAACTGCCAAACGCCGGGCACATCGACTGCGGCTTGTCATGCGGCCCTTGCGGGTAGTCCCGCGCAAAACCGTCCAGCAATTCCGAATTGCCCGCCGCCCGGGCCGCCGCCGCCATTGTGGATGCACCCGCGTGGCATCCCGTCCCGTCGACAGCTGACGGTGGCAATGCCTCGCCCTCGATCACAGGGGAAACGCCGCCATCATATGATGACTCAACGCTCACCTGGCACCCTTCAGGCGGGCCGGCGCGTCGTCGGGTTTGCGCAGGCATTCCAGATCAGGCATTGTCATACACCACTTCCAGGGATGCTTTCACGACCGCGTTCTTGCCGCGCATGTCCGCATCGGTTGCCGGGGTCAGTACAAAATCCTTGCCCGTGGTTTCCGCGTCAAACAGGTTCAGCAATCCATCCTGCGTCAGCGGCGCTGGCCGCACCGGGGGGGCAATTGCCACCGCATCACCAAGGGCCGCAAACAGCGGCCCCCACTGGCTTTCATGCGATCCGACAATCTGATAGTTCGCCGATTTCTTGCGCAGATCGTCATCCTGCGGGATCGCGGCCAGCACCGGAATGCCCACCGCATCGGCAAAGGCCGCAGCCTCGCCGGTGCCATCATCCTTGTTGATGACCAGCCCCGCGATACCGACATTGCCGCCCAGCTTGCGGAAATACTCCACCGCCGAGCAGACGTTGTTGGCCACATACAGAGATTGCAGATCGTTTGACGCCACCAGAATGACCTTCTGCGCCATGTCCCGCGCGATCGGCAGCCCAAAGCCGCCGCACACCACATCGCCGAGGAAATCCAGCAGCACATAGTCGAAGTCCCAGTCATGGAACCCCAGCTTTTCCAGCAATTCAAAGCCGTGGATGATGCCGCGCCCACCGCAGCCCCGCCCGACTTCGGGCCCGCCCAACTCCATCGCGAACACCCCGCCGCGCTTGAAGCACACATCACCGATTTTCACCTCTTCCCCCGCCAGCTTCTTGCGGGTCGAGGTTTCGATGATCGTCGGGCAAGCCTTGCCGCCAAACAGCAGGCTGGTGGTGTCCGATTTCGGATCGCATCCGATCAGCAGCACACGCTTGCCCATCTCGGCCATCATGTGGCTGAGGTTGGCCAGCGTGAAGGATTTGCCGATCCCGCCCTTGCCGTAGATGGCGATGATCTGGGTCTTTTTCGTCGGCGCCCCGTGCGGGATTTCAAGGCTCGGCTCCTCATGCGCTTCGTCGCGCAACCGCGCATCGAAATCCTTCAGGTTCGGAACGTCCTTCATGCGGTAGCCTTCCAGTCGAGGATCATTTTCAAGCAGTCTGGGTCGGTGAATGCTGTCGCATAGGCCGCAGGTGCATCCGCTGCGGCGCGGGTATGTGTAATAAGGTCGCCCAGGCTCAGCGTGCCCGACTCGATCAGTGCGCGGGTGGCAGCCAGATCATCGGGGGTCCATTCGCTGGCGATGCGGAAGCGGGCTTCCTTCATGAAAGCGGGCGGATAGGCGAAGGCAACCGGATCGGTGTAAAATCCCGCCAGCACGATCTCGCCACCCTTGGCCAAGCGCCGCACCAGCGTATCCAGCAGCCCGGCCGCACCAGAGGCATCATAGATTGCACGATAATCACGGCGCGGGTCGGCGTCCGGGTCGATCACGCCGTATCCCACGGCACCGCCGCGTCGGGCGGGGTTTGTGTCCCACACCGTCGGCGCCGCACCGCCCGCCGCGATCGTCAGGCGGGCAATCAGACGGCCAAGCGTGCCGTGCCCGACAATCAGATCGGGCAGCGCCGTGTTGACGCCGGCAATGGCATGCCGGGCCGTCGCAGCCAGCGCCAGCAGCGCTCCTTCCGCCTTGAGCCCTGCATCAATGCGGATCACGCGGCTGGCCGGTGTCACCAGATGCCGCGACGCCGCCCCGAACAGGCCGCGCACATCGCCTTCAAAGCAGTTTGCACCGGGCACGAACACCCTGTCGCCGACACGCAGCCCGGTATCGCCAGCGGCCTCCACAACCTCGCCCGCGGCCTCATAGCCGGGCACGAGCGGATAACCCATGCCGGGAAAGGGCGGCATCGTGCCCGCCCAGAACAGCTTTTCCGTGCCTGTCGAGATGCCCGAATGTGCGATCTCAACCACGACATCCCCGGTGCCCGGCGGCGTCAGACCCAGGGTCTGCAACCCCAGATCCCTCGGCCCAGACAAGATGACGGCGGTTGTCTGCACGTTGGCCTCCCCCCTTTGCTGCGGCGCCTGCCCTCATTTTTCGGGGCGTTCTGCGCTGCGTAGTGTAAGTTTAGACTTACAATTAAAACTGTCAATCAAATTAGACAGTTTTGTTTTTCATCGCCTGATGCCCGTGACAACGCTGGTGACAAAGGTGCGAAATCCGGGGCGTATCGCGATACGGGAAAAGCCCGAGAGACGCAGCATTTCAGCGATTTCGGCAGCGGAACGGGTCCGCCCCGTCTGCATCGCCAATGTGTAAAGCGCAAAGTACACATCCGTGACCGGATCGGGGTTTCCACCGCCAGACACCGGTTCTGAAACGATCAGCCGCCCTCCTGGCGGCAAGGCCGCATGGACCTTGGCCAAAAGCGCCAGCACCGTCGAATCGGCATGGTCATAAAGCACGCGCACAAGGCTGATTGCATCCGCGCCCGGTGGGATCGGATCATCCCGAAAACTGCCCGGATGCACCGTCACCTTCGACCCCAGAGCGCAGGCGCCCGCGACCACGGCGGGCAGATCGAACAAGGTCATCGCCAGATGCGGGTGTGCGGCCCCCACGGCACGCAAAAACGCCCCCGTCCCACCGCCCACATCCATCAGATGCCGGATTGCGCGAAAATCTACCAGCCGCAGCGTATCTGCCGCCACCAGCGCCTGACTGTCCGCCATCAACCCCGAATACAGCGCCGCCACGCCCCGGTCTGTGGCCCCGCCCGCCCCAAACACATAGGGCCAGAATTGTGCCAGCTGCGTCTGGCAATCCCCCCGCAGCAAAGCAACGGGGTCTGCCAGATCGCGGTAGAATGCTCCATGATGGCGCACCATCGCCTCCAGCCCCGGCACGGTCAGAAACGCCGCCCCGCGCGGCGCCAGATGCCACAGGCCACCCCTGGCGCGCAGCAGCTTCATCGCGGCCCCGGCCTGCAACAGTATCTGAACCCGCCCGGGCGCCAGATCACATCGCGCGGCGAGTGCCTGGGTCGTTGCAGGCCCATCCTGCAGGATATGCAGCACCCGCAATTCAACCAGCGCCAGCAACGCCTGTGACTGCGCAAACCCCGACACAATACTGAACAGTGCCCGCCCCTCGGCCCGGGCGATGTGCTTAAGTAAAGGAATTCGCGCACAAATCGCATGAAATCGCGGCGATGAGGCCAATCGTGCCGCAAGGCCCAACCCCGCACGCCGGACGGCAGGTTGCGCCCCCAGTGGCAGATCCGCCACGCTACCTGCCCGCCCGCGCCGATTGCAGCGTCAGGTTCACCGGGGTCATCTTTTGTGCGTAGGCCCGCACCATCTGCGCCAGCATCGCCTCGCCCGGACAGGACGGGATCGACGAAATCGCACCACCCAGAATGTCCTTGAGGTGCTGCACCGCGCCCGCGACGCCCAGTTCCGTCACCGCATTGGGCCGCCCGTGCAAGGCGTCCTGCCCGGCCGGTTTGCCCATCTGCTCCGCCGTTTCCAGCGCATCCCGCAAATCATCCGCCACCTGAAACGCTTCGCCAATCCGCGCGCCCAGTTCATCCCACGGCTCCGCCTCCTGTCCGGCCGCAATCGCGCCCATCCGGGTCGCCGCGATGAACAAGGCCCCGGTCTTGGCCCGGTGGTAGGCCGCAAGGTTCACCTGCGCCTCACTCTCCCAGCCCTGACCGGCGCAGATGCCAAACGGCATCCCGGTCTGTCTGGCCAAGACCCGGATCAGTTGCAATGCCCGCTCCGGCCTGTCGCCCGCTGCCCGCGCCAACACCTCGAACGCGAGAATTATCAGGCTGTCCCCTGTCAGCACCGCCAAAGGCTCGCCGAACGCCCGGTGCACCGCCGCCTTGCCACGCCGCAGACCGGCATCATCGAAGGCCGGCAGGTCATCATGCACAAGGCTGGCGCAGTGGATCAGTTCCAGCGCCGCCGCTGCTGCATCCGCCAGCCGGGGCCGGTCGTCGCCGCACGCCATCGCCACCGATAACAGGATCGTCGGCCGGATCCTAGCGCCCCCCGGCAGCACCGCATAGGGCAGCGCCGCGGCCAGCCGGGGCGGCGCAGCCCCGCCGCCGGTCATGCCCAGCGCATCCGTCACGGCAAGGTCGATCCGTTGGTTCAATGGCATCTCGCACCCCGCGCCGTGGTGGCTGTTTTGTGTCAATCTGGCATTACAATAAACATCTGTAAATATATTATTACACGATATGTAAATTATACTGGACAGATCGACCCCCGCAGTCATCATGCCCCCATGAACACTGCACTCCGAACCGTTGTCATCGGTGCCGGCATGGGCGGCCTGGCCGCGGCCATCCGTCTGGCCGCGGCGGGCGGCCACGTGACGCTGCTTGACATGCACGCCGCCGTGGGGGGCAAGGCCCGCGCCATCGCCTCTGCTGCGGGCCCGGTGGACGCAGGCCCGACCGTGCTGACGATGCGGTCCGTCTTCGACGACCTCTTTGCACTGGCGGGTGAGCGGCTTGACGATCACGTCACCCTGATCCCCCAACCGATCCTCGCCCGACATTTCTGGCCCGATGGCTCCACTCTGGATCTGCACGCCGACCGCGCCGCCAATGTCGCCGCCATCCGTGCTTTCGCCGGCGAGCGCGAGGCGCGCGCCTTCGCCCGGTTCGACACGCTGGCCGAAAGACTGCGGCTCGCCATCGACGCCCCCATCATGCAAGGCCCCCACCCGGACCTGCGCGCCATCGCAAGGGCCGCCCTCACGACCCCGGCACTTTGGCCCGCCCTGATGCCGGGAATGACGCTCGCGCGGCTGCTGCGCCTGCATTTCCACGACCCGCGCCTGCGCCAGCTTTTCGGCCGTTACGCCACCTATGTCGGCGGCAGGCCAACCCACGCCCCGGCCGTTCTGGCCGTCATCTGGCGGGCCGAGGCACAAGGCGTCTGGGCCGTGAAGGGTGGCATGCATACCCTCGCCGCCGCTCTGGGTGCGCTGCTTGAACGTCTGGGCGGACGGATCGTGCTCGACACACCCGCACGACGCATCGTGAAACAAGGCGGCCGCGTCGCCGGCGTGCAGATCGACGGCGGCACCCTGCCGGCCGAGGCTGTTGTCTTCAACGGCGATCCCACCGCCCTGCTCCACGGCCTGCTGGGCGATGCCGGCACCGCTGCGATCGGCGCAAAGGCCACCAGCCCGCGCAGCCTGTCGGCGCATGTCTGGGCCTTTGCGGCCACACCCAGCGCCACGCCCCTGATCCATCACAACATCTTTTTCACGGAAAACCCCGTTGCAGAATTCGGTCCGCTCGGGCGTGGCGAAATGCCTGATGCCCCCAGCCTGTACGTCTGCGCCGAAGACCGCGCCACGGGCACCCCAACCGGCGCCGAACGGTTTGAGATCATCATCAACGCCCCTGCAGCCTATGCCCCGCATCCAGAGGAGGAGGCGCAATGCCGGATACGCACATTTCGGCGGCTGGCCCGCTTCGGCCTGACCTTCGATCCGCCACCGGACGCCGCCTGCCTGACGACACCAGCGATGCTGGACCGGCTGTTTCCGGCCTCGCAGGGGGCGATTTACGGGCGCAGCCCGGAGGGAACGCTGGCGGCGTTTCAGCGTCCGCTGGCCCGAACGCGCTTGCCGGGGCTGTACCTCGCGGGGGGGGGGTGCCATCCGGGGGCGGGGCTGCCGATGGCAGCCCTCTCCGGGCGGCACGCGGCCGGGGCGATATTGACCGACCGGATTTCCGCGTCGAAGTCGGCCCCGACGGCTATGCCTGGTGGTATGTCGATGGCGTCTCGGACGACGGGCAGCGCGCGGTAAGTGTGATCGGCTTCATCGGATCGGTGTTTTCGCCCTGGTACAACTGGTCAGGCAGGCGCGATCCGCTCGATCACGCGTGCATCAACGTCGCCACTTATGGCCCCGGCGGGCGCTTCACCATGACCGACCGCGGCCGCACCGCCCTGCGCCAGTCGCGCGATGCGCTGGAGGTGGGGCCATCCGCCATGCGCTGGACCGGCCGCCAACTGGTGATCGCGGTGGATGAAGTCTCATCCCTGCCGCTGGTATCCCGTGTGAAGGGCACCATCACGCTGACCCCGCAGGCCATCACCGATACCGAGGTGGCGCTGACCCCCGACAACCGCCACATCTGGCGGCCGTTCGCGCCAACCGCCCGGATCGATGTGAACCTGACCCAAGGCCACCGCTGGCAGGGCCATGGCTACTTCGACGCGAACTTCGGGACCGCGGCGCTCGAGGCCGATTTCCGCAAGTGGACATGGGGCCGCTTCCCGCTGCGCGACCGGACGGTTTGCTTTTATGATGCGACGCGAATGGACGGATCAAAGCTCGCTCTTGCGGTTGCGGTGGCGCATGACGGCACGGTACGCGCTTTCACGCCGCCACGGCATGCTTTGCTGAAACGCACAGGGTGGCTGCTGAAACGCGATACCCGCGCCGATGTCGGCACGCAGCCCCGGCAGATCATGGCAATGCTCGACACGCCGTTCTATTCCCGGTCGCTGGTTGAGACGCATATCGACGGCGAGATCAGCTGCGGGGTGCACGAGGCGCTGGATCTGACCCGTTTCCGCCAGCCCTGGCTTAAATACATGCTGGCCGTCCGTGTGCCCCGCCGCGCCGGTTGGCAATTTGCGTCCCAGCCCTGAAAATGTGTGTCCTGAAATTTTCAGGGCGCAGGGTTCATCCGCCATACCGTCGCGTTCAGCGCACCCGCGATCGTGACCCAGACCAGATAGGGCACCATCATTGCCCCCGCGACCTGGTCCACCGCCCAGAACGCCAGCATGGTCGCGGCCACCGCCAGCCACAGACAGCACAGGATGACCAGCGCCGCCCCCAACCTGTGAAGTCCGAAAAACACCGGCGACCACAGGGTATTGAACGCGATCTGCACCGACCAGAAGGCCAGCGCCGGCCCGGTTCCCGCCAGCATCGCCACCCGCATCGCGGCCAGTGACATCAGGATGTAAATCGAGGTCCAGACCATGGGAAACACCCATCCGGGTGGCGTCCATGACGGTTTTTCCAGCGAACTGTACCAATCGCCCGGCTTGAACATCGCCCCCGTGGTGGCCGCAGCAGCACAAGCCGCAAGGTAGGTGAAGAACAGGCCGTAGTCCATGGATCGCGCTCCTTTTGCGGACGCACATAGCGCAAATGGCGGCCTACGCCATCCCCCGGTCGCGCGCCTCAAGTTGCGTCAGCACCGAGATCAGCGCATCAGACCGGGCCGATGTGACCGGCGCGCGCGCTGCGGCCTGCACCAGAAACGCCACCTCCGGCACCACGCGGGCATGCAGCACCGATGAGCGTGGCAGCACCGACGACATCCCCGCCCGGGCCGCCGCCAGCATCAGCCAGCCCACCTTGCGCGCCTGGCCGGTTGTGGCGCGGCGGGTAACTGAATCATGGCCCATCGCCGCAACGCGCGTGCCGATGCCCGCATAGATATGACGCGCGGCATAGATCCCCGGACGGCACGACAGCGGCAATGCGCCCACCCCCGCCTCGGCCCGCAGGTACAGACGGTCCGCCTCGGCCAGCAGTTTTGCCGTGATGCGTCTGATCCCCGGCAAGGGCTGTGGATGCGCAAGGAAATCATCCGGCGCAATCCCTTCGGCACGCAGCCAGTCTTTCGGCAGGAACAGCCGCCCGGCCCGCGCATCTTCACCGACGTCACGCGCAATGTTGGTCAGTTGCATCGCAAGGCCCAGATCGCAGGCCCGCGCCAGCGCGTCTGCATCACGCACCCGCATCAGCACGCACATCATGGCACCAACCGCCGCCGCCACCCGCGCGGAATAGGACAGCAGCCCCGACAGATCATCATACTGCCGCCCGACGGCATCCCATGCCAAACCTTCCAGCAGCGCCTCGGGCAGGGCGCGGGGCATCTGGAATTCCGCGACGACGGCCGCGAACGCGCGGTCAGGGGCCGCATCGCGCGGGCGGCCCGTGTACACCAGATCAAGCCTGTCACGCAGCGACAGCACCGCGCGGGCCTTGTCATCGCCTTCGTCCACCGCGTCATCGGCGATGCGGCAGAACGCATACAGCGCCAGCGCCGGATCGCGCACCCGCGGCGGCAACAGGCGCGAGGCCGCGTGAAACGACAGCGATCCGGTACGGATCGCTTCGCGGCACGCCGCCATATCGGCCGGGGCGATCATTCGGCAGCCATCCGGGTCGGGGTTGGCTCCGCGCGCACCGGCGCCTCGGGCACCAGCGTGCCCAGCACTTCGGCCGAGGCGATCACACCCGGCACACCCGCACCCGGATGAGTGCCCGCACCCGCAAGGAACAGGCCGGGCAGTTCCTCGGACACGTTATGGGGCCGGAACCAGGCCGATTGCAGAATGCGCGGCTCGATGGAAAACCCCGCGCCATATGGCGACAGATAACGGTCGCGGAAATCAAGCGGGGTGAAAAACCGGCTTGATGTGATCGTTGAAGACAGACCGGGAAGCATTTGCGCTTCCAGTATTTTCTGTACTTTCATCCGGTATGTTTCACCCATCGCCGCCCAGTCCACGGCGTTGGCGTGGCCCAGATGCGGCACGGGCGACAGCGCATAGAACGTGTCATCACCATCAGGCGCGCAACTTGGGTCGGTCACGCTGGGGCGGTGGACATACAGACTCATGTCATCCGCCAGCCTGCCCTTGATGAAGATGTCATCGGTCAGCCCACGGTAGCGCGGACCGTTCAGAATGGTGTGATGGCCCACATCGCCCCACAGGCCCCGCGTGCCCTTGGTGCCGAAGTACCACACGAACAGCCCCATCGACCAGCGGGTGCGGGCCAGCCGCGCGGGCGTCCAGCGTTTGCGCGGCGCGTGGCGCAGCAGGTGGGTGTAGGTGTGCCCGGCATCGGCGTTCGACACGATCAGGGGCGCATGCAGTACCTCGCCCCCCGCCAGGCGCACGCCGGCGGCGCGGCCTTTTTCGACGATGATCTCATCGACTTCGGCATTCAGGCGCAGCGTGCCGTCCTGCCCTTCGATCACGCGGCCCATGGCGGCGGCAATTGCGGCCACGCCGCCCATGGCATAATGCACGCCGAACCGCGACTCGAGATGGCTGACGAGGGCATACATCGACGTCACGCGGAACGGATCGCCGCCGATGAACAGGGGATGGAACGACAGCGCCATGCGCAGACGTTCGTCCTTTACCCGCTTTGCGGCATGGGCATAGACCGACCGGTCCGCCCGGTACCAGACAAATTTCGGCAGCACCTTGATCAGCTCCCAAAGCTGGTGCATCGACCGGCGGCCCAGATCTTCAAACCCGAACCGGTAGCGGGCCGCGGCGTCGTTCTGAAACATCGCATAACCCGCCACATCGCCGGGCGACAGGCGCGCAACTTCGGCCTTCATGGCTGCAGCATCGCCGCGCATGGTGAAATGCGATCCGTCTGGCCAGCGGATTTCATAGAACGGGTCCATCGGCACCAGCGTCACGTCCCGCTCAAAATCGCGCCCGCACACGGCCCAGAGATCACGCAGGCCCTGCGGCACGGTCACGATGGTCGGCCCGAGATCAAAGCGGTGCCCGCCTTCAGTGATGGATGACCCCCGTCCGCCGGGCATGTCGAGCCGGTCGATCACGGTAACGCGGTAGCCTTTGGCGCCCAGCCGCATGGCCGAGGCCAGCCCCCCCAGGCCCGCACCGATCACGATCGCCCGGGCTGCTGTGTTGGGGTCAACCTTGAAGGATGTATCACGCATCCGGATACGATAGACTGTCTATAAAAATTGACAACCTTTGTCTTTCTTGTCGCTGAAAGCCTTTACGGCAGGTACTGTCCGGGTTAATCTGTCAATAAAATATGACACATGTGGTGGAGAACCCCATTCAGACGGTCAGCCTCAGCCTTTTCCGCTTTGACGGATTCTTCGACCGCGCCTGGGTCATCGGCCAGATGGGGGCTGCGCGGATGTCCTTTGCGCGGATGCCTGACGTGGGATTCTGGAAACTCTGCGGATCGGGCTCGGGCGAAGGGTTCGCGCCGCGGCCCGACTGGGGGATCTGGGCGATACTTGCGGTCTGGCCGGATGAGGAAACGGCCCGCGCCCGCACCCGCGACGCTGCCGTCTATCGTCGCTGGCGCGGTCGGGCGCAGGAAAGCTGGACGGTCTATCTCACGCCAACCTCCGCGCGCGGGCAGTGGTCGGGGCACGCGCCCTTTGCCGTGACCGGCCCGCCGGAGGGGGCCGTGGCCGCGCTGACCCGCGCCGCGATCCGGCCCTCGCGGCTGCTGCAGTTCTGGCGCCGCGTGCCCGACATATCCGCCGTCATCGGTGCCGACCCGAACGTCGCTTTCAAGATCGGCATCGGCGAGTTGCCCCTGCTGCACCAGATCACCTTCTCGCTCTGGCCCGATCCGGCGACCATGGCTGCCTTTGCGCGCGGCGACGGCCCGCACGGCGCGGCCATCCGTGCCGTGCGCGAGGGCGACTGGTTCCGCGAAGAGCTTTACGCCCGCTTCCGCATCCTTGGCTCCATGGGCAGCTGGGGTGGGGTCGATCCCCTGACCCGGCTGGCATGCCCTGCCGAAAGTCATGCCGCATGAGGCCCCCTTTCCCCTTCAGCGCCATCGTCGGGCAACAGGCGATGAAACAGGCCATGCTGCTGACGGCCATCGACCCCGGCATCGGCGGTGTTCTGGTCTTCG
>JAYSSN010000276.1:0-3576 GCA_043720555.1 Rhodobacterales bacterium
CGGTGAATTCAAACGGGATCACCCCCATACCCACAAGGTTCGACCGGTGGATGCGTTCAAAGCTTTCCGCGATCACGGCCTTGACGCCCAGCAACGCTGTGCCCTTGGCTGCCCAGTCGCGACTTGACCCCGCGCCATACTCGATGCCGCCAAAGATCACCAAAGGCGTGCCGGCCGCCTGATAGGCCATGGAGGCATCGAAAATGCTGGTCTGCACCCCGTCCGGCCCCAGTGTATACCCGCCTTCGACCCCAGCCAGCATCTCGTTCCTGATGCGGATGTTGGCGAAGGTGCCGCGCATCATCACCTCGTGGTTGCCACGCCGCGCGCCATAGCTGTTGAATTCGCTGACCGGCACCTGATGGTCGGTCAGATATCGCCCCGCCGGTGTCTTGTCCTTGAACGATCCTGCCGGGCTGATGTGGTCGGTCGTGATCATGTCACCCAGCAGCGCCAGCACCCGCGCCCCGGTGATATCCGCGATCACGCCCGGTGTTTTCGCCATGCCACGGAAGTAGGGCGGATTCTGGATATAGGTTGATGCCGCAGGCCAGTCATAGGTTTCGCGGTCTGTCACCTGGACCGCCTGCCACTTTTCATCGCCCTTGAAGACGTCGGCGTATTTTTTCTGGAATGCCGCGCGCGTGACGGTCGCATGCACCAGATCGGCGATTTCCTTGTTGGTGGGCCAGATGTCCTTCAGGTAAACCGGGCCGTCCGTGCCCAGCCCCAGGGGCTCGGTCGTGAGGTCAATGTTCATGTCACCAGCCAGCGCATAAGCGACAACCAATGGGGGCGAGGCCAGATAGTTCGCCCGCACATCAGGGGAAATCCGCCCTTCAAAGTTGCGGTTGCCTGACAGCACGGCCGCCGCCACCAGATCGCCCTCGGCAATCGCCGCCGAAATCTCGGGCTGCAGCGGGCCCGAATTGCCGATACATGTGGTGCAGCCGTAGCCGACAAGGTTGAATCCGATGGCGTCAAGATCTTCCTGCAGCCCGGCGGCATTCAGATATTCCGACACGACCTGCGACCCCGGTGCCAGCGAGGTTTTGACCCATGGTTTGCGGTTCAATCCCAAAGCGCGCGCTTTCCGCGCCACCAGCCCCGCGCCGATCATCACATACGGGTTCGAGGTGTTGGTGCACGACGTGATCGAGGCAATCACCACCTTGCCCGACGACATGGTGTAAGCCTCGCCCCTGACCGGCACCTCAACGCCCAGCGGGCGGGCAAAACCACCGGCCATTTCCTTCGCAAACGATGCCTTGGCATCTGTCAGGGGCACAAAATCCTGCGGTCGTTTCGGCCCCGAAATCGCAGGCACGATGGTGCTCATGTCAAGCGCAAGGGTGCTGGTATAGATCGGCGCGTAATCCGCGCCGCGCCACATGCCGTTGGCTTTGGCATATGCCTCTACCAGTTCGACGCGCGCTTCATCGCGGCCCGTCTGGCGCAGATAGCGCAGGGTTTCGCCGTCGATCGGGAAGAAGCCGCAGGTTGCACCGTACTCCGGCGCCATGTTGGCGATCGTCGCGCGGTCGGCAAGCGGCAGATGATCCAGCCCATCGCCGTAAAACTCGACGAACTTGTTCACCACGCCATGTTTGCGCAGCATCTGGACAACCTTCAGCACCAGATCGGTCGCCGTGGTACCTTCCATCATGGCCCCGGTCAGCTTGAACCCCACCACTTCGGGGATAAGCATCGAAACGGGCTGGCCCAGCATTGCGGCCTCGGCCTCGATCCCGCCCACGCCCCAGCCGAGGACGGCCAGTCCGTTGACCATGGTGGTGTGGCTGTCGGTTCCCACCAGTGTGTCGGGATAGGCGACCTCAACCCCGTGCTGGTCGCGGTCCGTCCAGACCGTCTGGGCCAGATATTCCAGGTTCACCTGATGGCAAATCCCCGTGCCGGGCGGTACCACGCGGAAATTGTTGAACGCCTTCTGACCCCATTTCAGGAACACATAGCGTTCCATGTTCCGCTCATATTCGCGGTCTACGTTGGCCTGAAACGCGCGCGGGGTGCCGAATTCGTCAATCATCACCGAATGGTCGATGACCAGATCAACCGGGGCCAGCGGGTTGATCTGCTGCGCATCGCCACCAAGGCCAACAATGCCGTCGCGCATCGCGGCAAGGTCGACCACCGCGGGCACGCCGGTGAAGTCCTGCATCAGCACGCGCGCCGGGCGATAAGCGATCTCACGCGGGTTCTTGCCACCCTTCGCTCCCCATTCGGCAAAGGCGCGGATGTCATCGACCGTCACGGTCTTGCCATCCTCGAACCGCAGCATGTTTTCCAGTACGACCTTCAGCGAGGCCGGAAGTCTGGCGAAACTTCCCAGACCTGCCGCCTCGGCCGCCGGGATCGAATAGTAGTGAATGGTCTTGCCCCCCGCAGTCAGGGACTGCCGGGTTTTTGCGCTGTCGTGTCCAACGGTGACGGTCATGCTGGCCTCCTGAATGGGCGGGCTTGGCTGAAAAGGCGAAGATTCTGGCACAATTGTATACCACGGTATGCCAACAATCCAGCCCCGCATGTAACAACAGCCTCGCTAAACCTTGATTGGCGGCGATGCTTGGGGTTCTCTAGAACAAAAAGACAAGACGGGGATGATGGATCAATGAACATGCGACACTTCGCCATCGTTGCGGGGGTTTTATGGCTTGCAGCCTTGGCCCCGGCCTTTGCGCAGTCAAAGCCCGTGGTCGTGGTGGAACTTTATACCTCGCAAGGCTGCTCGTCCTGCCCGCCGGCCGATGAATTCATGGGCGAGCTGGTGCAGAACCCGCAGGTCATCGCACTGGCGCTGCATGTGGATTACTGGGATTATATCGGCTGGAAAGACCAGTTTGCACATTCCGCCTTTACCGACCGGCAAAAAGCCTATGCCCGCGCGATCGGCAGCCGGGCGATCTACACGCCACAGATGATCGTGAATGGGCAAAACCGCGTCGAAGGGAACGATCCTGCGGCGGTCAATGCCTATGTCAGCGATCATTTGTCCCAACCGGGTGATGTGACGCTGTCCCTGCAGCGCGACGGTGACCGCCTGGTGATCCGCGCCGTGGCGGCGGCCCCGCTGCCGGCGCCCGTCGATGTGCAGCTGGTGCGTTATAATCCGCAGGAAACCGCGACGATCGAGCGGGGCGAAAATGCGGGCCTGACCGCGACCTATTATAACATTGTCACCGAATGGCAGATGCTGGGCGACTGGTCCGGCGACGAGCCGTTCGAGGCAGAGACAATCGTGACCGGCACCGATCCGGTAGTGGTCATCATCCAGAAGCCGGGCCATGACGCCATCATCGCAGCCGCCAGGCTGGAATGAGGCCAAACCTTCAGCCACCGGAATTCATTTCCTGCGTCCGCCCTTCCAGCGCCGGTGGATCCAGAACCACTGATCCATGTGGTCGCGCACCAGCGCCTCCAGGCTGTCATTCAGCGCCTGGGTCATCGCGTCTGCGGTGCCATGCGGGATCGGGGCTTCGACGATGATGCGGAAGTTCAATCCATCAGGCAGCCGCACCGCATAAGTCGGCACCAGCAGGGCATCGTATTTCAACGCAA
>JAYSSN010000277.1:0-9304 GCA_043720555.1 Rhodobacterales bacterium
GCTGCCTGACCCAAGGCGCATGCCTTCACGTCCTGCGCAAAGGCGACGACGCGCCCGTCGTCCAGACTGACATCCACCGTGACCGTGGACCCGCACAGCGGCGAGCGGCGCTTGGCCGTTGCCTGCGCCCCCGTCAGGCGCCCGACATGCGGAATATCCGCCGCCAGCGCCAGAATGCGCCCCGAGTACAACTGGATCAGATCGCTATCGGCCATGACATTCCCTCGCAGAGTCATTAGATAGACTGCGCACCACGCCTTGCAAAGGACCGCCCGATGTCTTTCGATCCCGGCTCGCTGAAATATGATGCGGATGGCCTGATCCCGGTGGTGGCGCAAGACCACGAAAGCCGTGATGTGCTGATGCTGGCATGGATGACGGCTGACGCGGTGGCGCAAACCCTTGCCACTGGTCGCGTCACCTATTGGTCGCGGTCGCGTCAGGCGTTCTGGGTCAAGGGCGAAACGTCGGGCCACACTCAGACACTGGTGGACATGCGCGTCGACTGCGACCGCGATTGCCTGCTGGTGCTGGTCGAACAGACCGGTCCCGCCTGCCACACCAACCGTCCATCCTGCTTTTACACCGGCATCCGCGCGGGCATCGAGGTGGTGCTGACCGATCCGGTCGGCTGATCGCTCAAAGCCGGGCCAGCCGTTCGGTCAGCAACGCAAAAAACCCTTCCGCGTCCACCGCGCCCATGAACATCGCATTGGGCGCACGTTTGGTGACGCCCCACCAGTCGGCAACCGTCATCCCGAGGGTCAGCGCCGATTGTGTCTCGATCTCGACATTCACGAACCGCCCGGTGAAAAGCGCAGGCTTGATCAGATAGGCGATGACGCAGGGGTCATGCACTGGCGCACCGGCGCTGCCATACTTCGCCAGATCGAAGCGCTCAAAGAAATCGGTCCAGGCCGCGACCATCCGCCCCACCTCGGTCCCCATCGTGCGAAACGCATCGACGCGGGCTTTTGACGTCAGCGCCTTGTGTGTCACATCCAGCGGCATCACCACCAGTGGAACGCCCGATTTAAACACGATTTCAGCAGCTTCCGGATCGACGTAAATGTTGAACTCGGCCGCGGGCATGATGTTGCCCACTTCGAAGTACGCACCCCCCATCAGCACGATTTCCTGGACGCGGGCCACGATGTCGGGGGCACGCTGAAACGCCACCGCAATGTTTGTCAGTGGTCCCAGCGGGCACAGCGTCACGGTCCCCGCGGGTTCGCGTCGCAGTGTGTCGATGATGAAATCCACGCCATGCCGCGCCTGCAATGGCATTACCGGATCTGTCAGCGCGGGGCCGTCCAGCCCGGTCTTGCCATGCACATGCTCGGCCGTGACCAGCTTGCGCTTGATCGGCGCGTCACAGCCGGCAAACACCGGCACATCGGTTCGCCCCGCCAACTCACAGATAATGCGTGCATTTTTCTGGGTCAGGGCCAACGGCACATTGCCCGCCACCGCCGTAATCCCCAGCACCTGCAGATCCTGCGGCGATGCAAACGCAAACAGGATCGCCACGGCATCGTCCTGCCCCGGATCGGTGTCGATGATGATCTTGCGCGGTACGGGCATGGCGTTTCTCCTGATCGCCTATGCAAAGCTGACCTGCCCCGGATTGTCCAGTGCCAAGCGAAAAGGGGCGCGCGCGGCGCCCCCCCAACGATTTTCACAGCAATGTCAGATCTTTATCCGTCGAAGTTCACTTCTTCCATGATCCGCAGGGCCGCTGCCCGGTTGGCCGCGATGTCCGTCAGACCGATGCTGTCGGGCGTGAAGTCGCCCCAGCTTGCCACCAGCGCCGACTGTTCCACGCCCGGCGTCACGGGGTATTCGTTATTGGTTTCAGCATAGATCTTCTGCGCCGCGTCCCCCGCCAGCCATTCCATGAACAGCAGCGCATTGTCGCGGTTTGGCGCCGATTTTGTCATCGCCATGCCCGAGATATTCAGATGCACGCCAGCCCCTTCAAACACGGGAAACGCGATGCGCACCGCCTCGGCCGCTGCTTTTTGCTCAGGATCGGCCAACATTTCGCCAATGTAATAGGTGTTGCCAATGGCGATATCACACTCGCCCGCCGCAATTGCCTTGACCTGATCGCGGTCGCCGCCATCGGGCTTGCGCGCCAGGTTCGCTTTCAGCCCCTCGGCCCAGGTTTTCGCAAAATCCTCGCCGTGGTGCGCAATGACCGCCGACAGCAGCGCAATATTATAGTCGTTCAGGCCAGACCGGGTACAGATCCGCCCGCGCCACCTTTCGCTGGTCAGGTCTTCATACGTGGTAACTTCCCCCGGCTGCACGCGGTCAACCGACGCATAAACGATCCGCGCCCGCGTCGTCAGACCGAACCACTGGTCGTTGGCATCGCGCAGCGTTTCGGGAATGCGCGTCTTTAGCACATCGGACGGCACCGGTTGCGTGACACCCGCTTCGACCACCTGCATCAACCGCGCGATATCGACGGTCAGCACCAGATCGGCGGGTGAACGGTCGCCCTCGGCCACAAGCCGTTCGGCCATGCCCTTGTCGACAAAGGCGACATTCACCGCGATGCCGGTTTCCGCCGTGAAGGCGTTGATCAAGGGCTGGACCAGTTCGGGCTGGCGGTGCGAATAGACGTTGATCTCGTCCGCCAGTGCGGGCAGGGCGGTTGTCCCCAGGACCAGGGCGAGAATGGAGGAGCGAAGCATTGTTGACCTCTTTAGTCGGGATATATGCCGTGTTTAAATCGTGACTCGGGGCCTGCGTCAATAGGTGACTGAATTAGTCGGAAACTTTTTTCGGCTGGACCGCCGCCTTCTCCTCGGTCTTGGCGCGGTTCCACAGCGCATCCATTTCCGCCAGATCACTGTCTGTCGGCACCCGTCCGCCATCCGCAAGCCAATCCTCTATCCGATTGAACCGCCGCGTGAATTTGGCATTCGCTGCGCGCAATGCGGCCTCGGGGTCCACCTTCAGGTGCCGCGCGAGGTTGGCCATGACAAACAGCAAATCGCCAAACTCTTCTTCCACCTCGGCCGCCGACAAGGTAGCGCGGGCCTCCACCAGCTCTGCCGCTTCTTCTGTGATTTTGGCCACCACCTGATCTGTCGATGGCCAGTCGAATCCCACCCGCGCTGCCCGCGCCTGCAGCTTTACCGCCCGCGTCAGCCCCGGCAGGCCCAACGCCACGCCGTCCAGCACCCGTGCAGGCCCCCGTTCCGCCGCCTTTGCCGCCTCCCAGTCGCGGGTCTGCTGCTCGGCCGATTTGTCCCGCGACGCGCCGCCGAACACATGCGGATGCCGCGCGATCATCTTGTCGCTGATCGCGCGCACCACATCGGCAAAGCCGAAATGCCCCGCCTCTTCGGCCATCTGTGCATGGTACACCGTCTGGAACAGCAGATCCCCCAGTTCACCGCGCAACTCTCCCCAGGCACCCCGCGCGATCGCATCGGCCACCTCATGCGCCTCCTCGACCGTGCAGGGCGCAATGGTGGCAAAGCTTTGCGCAAGGTCCCAGGGGCACCCCGCCACCGGATCACGCAGCGCCGCCATGATCGCCAGCAGGCGGGGCATCCCCCCGTCGGGGTCGTGGAGCAGGGTGTCATCCATTGCCGGGGCCTTCCGTTCGGGCTACCTGATGGGCAATCAAAGGAGTGTCCGATGCCCGTTCTGAACCGTATTGCCGACTATGCGACGGAAATGAAAGGCTGGCGTCGCCATCTGCACGCCAATCCCGAACTGAAATTCGACTGTCACAACACGGCGGCGTTCATCGTGGCCCGCCTGCGCGAAATCGGGGCGGATGAGGTTCACGAAGGCATCGCCACCACCGGTATCGTCGCCATCATCAACGGCCAGGGCGACGGTCCCACCATCGGCTTGCGCGCCGATATGGATGCCCTGCCGATCACCGAAACCACCGGTGCCGCCTATGCCAGCACCATCCCCGGAAAAATGCACGCCTGCGGCCACGACGGTCATGTCACCATGCTGCTTGGCGCTGCGAAATACCTGGCCGAGACGCGCAATTTCAACGGGCGCGTGGCACTGATCTTTCAGCCTGCCGAAGAAGACGGCGGTGGCGGCGAGGTGATGGTGCAGGAGGGCATCATGGACCGCTTCGGCATCGCTCAGGTCTATGGCATCCATAACGCCCCTAACGTCGCCGTCGGTCATTTCCATACGACCCCCGGCCCGCTGATGGCCTCGGTCGATACCGCGTTCGTCCACATCACCGGCAAGGGCGGCCACGGCGCCACCCCGCATGACTGCGTTGATCCCGTGGTGGCGGTCGTCGGCATGGTCAGCGCGATTCAGACCATCATCCCGCGCAACGTTTATGCCCTTGATGAGGCAGTGATTTCCGTTACCCAGATCCACGCGGGCAGTGCCAGCAACATCATTCCCGAACAGGCGATGTTCTGCGCCACCATCCGCTGTTTCAAACCCGAAGTGCGCGATCTGCTGAAAAAACGCGTCCACGAAATCGTCGCAGGCCATGCCACCGCCTACGGGGTTACCGCGCGCGTCGATTACGAATGGGGCTATCCTGCCACCGTCAACCATCCCGACCAGACCGATTTCGCCGCCGGTGTCGCCCGCGAAATCTCGGGCGAGGCGGCGGTCGATGCCCGCGCGAACCGCGAAATGGGGTCCGAGGATTTCAGCTACATGCTGCAATCGCGCCCCGGCGCATATCTTTTCCTCGGCACCGGGCCGGGGCCCGGACTGCATCACCCCGCCTACGACTTCAACGATGACGCCGCCCCCGTGGGTGCCAGTTTTTTCGCCCGTCTGGTGGAACGGGCGCAACCGTTGCTGCGCTGAGCCGCAGTCACCAAATGCATCGGGAAACAAGAAGGAGCATGCGCTGGAACGGCCCATTCGGTCCGCGTCGGCAGGCTCGTCGCGGCATCGCATTGCGCCAGCAACTCGTCGCGCGTGTCGCGCGGGCGGGGTTGCGGATCGACTTCCATTCGCCCGGTGTCGATGGGCAACCCGACTTTGGCCCCAACCCCGATGTGCAGCAGGTCCAGCAGTGCAGGCGGAACGGCCATCATCACTGTCCCGCCCAACCTTCCAATGAGTTGTCGTGTGTATGTTTCACTGTGTGGGTCATGTTTTTATACCACACGCACAGCCAACGATGCCAGGATCGGCGAGGTCAGCTACCGAACCGCACAAGGGCGGTTGAGCCAGTTGCGGTCCCTTGGGTTTACGTTGCCCGTGTTCACGCTTTCGCATGACGGGATGACAGGCCATTCCCCATTGTCGTGCAGAAGGCCCGGCCCCATCATCCGGGTGTAATATCCGTTGCAACTGTTGGATCCATCAAGCAACCCGCCAGGGGCGTTCAGTTCCGGGTGGCTGTGCTGATCTAGCTGTCGCTGGCTTTGGCTGTCGAACAGAACCCGCTGTCCATCTCGCAATGATGTTACGATCAGGAACCGGTCATCGAAGCAGAGGAACTCGGCATCGCTCGACAGCACAATGCTGCAGTCGCTGGCAAAATAACCGTGTTCCCTTGAATGACAAACCCATTGGGCAGCACCGTTTCCACCGGCGTGGGCATCAGCGCAAGAAATCCTATCAGGGATAGCGCCGTGATGGCTGCTGCCAGAAAGCGGATTTTCATGGAACTTTGAACTCACTGATCGTCGGGTCGGCGGACACTTTGACAGAAAACGACGCCGTCCTGTCTGCGGTGATGTCATGGGGAGTACCCCCTACCTCTGATCCGAGGCCGACAGGAATTTGAAACCGATCACTGAAGGCGAACAGCCTTTGTCCGAAAATGCGCTCCTGTGTGGTCCCGAAGCCTGAGAGGACCCCTTTGACGACACCCCGTCCGTGAGACAGTTCGACATCATCCCCGCCCGCTTGCAGATCATCGTGACGATCCGCCCCCGATATGCCTGCCGCCGCTGCGATGGCTGTGTGCTGCAACTTGTAGCGGACCGGTTCTCCCATCACCGTGACCCCGCCCGGCATGTCAAAGCGTTCCGGGCGCGCCTGCCCCCGGCAGGCGCGCCCCTCGGACATCTCTCGCGGAGAGGCAGCCTTGGCCTTGCGGCTGGCGCCTGCATGCCAGATGGTGCTGGCGTGCGGCCACAGGCAGCCCGCCGGGCGCGCCGTTGCTGCAGCCTCGCATTTACGCGATGTGTCAAATGCGGGAACATACTCCTGAAAAATTTGCGCAATGCTCTGATACACCTTACAAATGTCCGGTTATTGCCAGCGGGCCATGTTCCGCACTCCCCCCTCACATCGCCTCGCAATCCACGCAGTCCAGCACCGGATAGCGCCGTCCCATCGCCGCCACGAACGCGGCGTCGGCGCTGTCCAGCACCCCCCCTCTGCGGCACCGCTGTCCAGTCGTGCCGCGATGCCCAGCGGATCACCAGATTAAACGCCTCCGGATCATCCGCGGCACCACACCTCTTTGCCCAGATAACCCCGATGGCGGGCCAGCGCCGCCGACCAGATCGCCGCATCCGCCGCGACATAGCGCGCCTGATCCGCCACCGGCACCCGGAACCGCAACCATTCTTTGACCATGCCCCCCCTAACGCCGGGCCAGACGGCTCGCCATCACCGACGCGGCAATCCCAAGCACCAGGAACCCGGCGCCCACCAGCGGCATCACAGCCGTGGCCCCCGCGATCAATCGTGCCCCCGCCGCACTGCCCAGCGATTGGCCCAGATAGACAAACGACGTGTTCAGCGCGACCGTAGCCGATGCCAAAATCGGCGCGAGCGCCACCAGACGGCTTTGCTGTAGCGAATTCGATGCAAACGAGCCCAGCCCCCACAAGCAGCCGCCGATCAGAAAGGCGGTCAGATTGCCAAAGCCCAGCGCGATCACAACCAGCCCCGCCGCGATCAGCGCCAGCGCCGCCGCGATCGTTCGCTCCAGCCCAAAGTGCCCGGCCACCCGCGCGCCGACATAGTTGCCCACAACGCCCATGCCGCCGACGATCAGAAAGGTAACCGACACCGCCTGCGCCCCCGCCCCGTATGGCCCCTTCAGCAAGGGTGCGAGGTAGGTGAACAGGGTGAACTGCCCCGACATTGACAGCATGGTCACACTCAGCACCAACAGCAGCACCGGGCTCGACAGCACCCGCCCCCACGCCGCCAGATCAATGCGCGGACTGACCAGGCCGCCCGGCAAAATGCGCCACACCAGCACCGCCGTCAGCGCGGCAAACCCCGCAAGGCCAAGGAATGTCGCACGCCAGCCAATCGCGTCGCCCAGCAAACTGCCCAGCGGTATCCCCGCCACGGATGCCAGCGACCAGCCGATGAAGATGAATGCAATAGCACCCCCCCGCTGATCGGCGGGCACCATCAGCCCCACCGTGGCTGCCGCCTGCGGGGTAAAGATCGCGGCCCCCACGACGGTGATCGCCCGCAAGACCAGCAGCGCTGTAAAATCCGTCGTCAGTGTCGCCCCCACATGCCCCGCGGCAAACAGCGCCAGCGCTACGGTCAGCAGCACCCGGCGGTCAATCTGGCTGGTGACGCCCGCCAGCACCGGCGCGCCGACCCCCACGACCAATCCCCCCACCAGCACCAGCATCCCCGCGCGTCCCGCGTCCACCGCGAAATCCGCCATGATCGCCGTCAGCATCCCTGCCGGCAGCAACACGCCGGTACCGATGACAAGATTGCCCAACAGCAGCGCCCAAAGCGCGCGTTGACTGGTCGGGATCGCTGGGGTCATGGGCACACCTGGATAAGTTCCGCCCGAGCCTGTCAATTCGGTGCCTGCAGCACAAGTCACCATCAGGTTTCTCTGTCCCCAAAGACGCATCGCGACGCCAATACCGACGCCACCCGCGGGTTTATGCGGACTTGCGGGGGGCGGATCGGACGGGCAGTGTGCGCACAGGGCAAAAACGGAGGCGGCGATGCGCACAGTGATGTGTTTTGGCGACAGCAACACCCATGGCACCATGCCGATGACGGCGCTGGACGACAGTGGCCGCTTTGCCGCGCCTGATCGCTGGACCAGCTATTTCGCCAACGCACTGCCGGGGTGGGATGTGGTGGCCGAAGGCCAGCCGGGCCGCACAACCGTGCATGACGACCCGATCGAAGGGCCGCATCGCAATGGCCTCATGGTATTGCCCGCTTTGCTGGAAACCCATCGTCCGCTCGACGCGGTCATCATCATGCTGGGCACCAATGATCTGAAAGCGCGCTTTGCCGTGACGCCGATGGACATCGCCCTGTCGCTGGAAAAGCTGGTCTTGGTCGTGCGGCAAAGTGGGGCAGGGCCGGACGGTGGTGCCCCGCAGGTGCTGCTGATCGCGCCGCCACCAATTCTGGAGACGGGCTGTCTGGCCGGGATTTTCACCGGCGGCGCTGCAAAGTCTGGCGCCTTGCAGGCCGAAATTTCGCTGGCCGCCCAGCGCTCTGCAGTTCCGCTGTTCCATGCAAGCCCGCATCTGGCGGTGTCGGCTGTGGATGGCATCCACTATGACGCGGCCCCCTTGCAGCCGTTCGGCCTTGCGCTGGCGGCGGCTTTTCGTCACCACTTTGGCAACTGATGTGACAGCGGAGGGTCGGCCATGGGGCGCCTGAGTGGCAAGACGGTACTTGTGACAGCGGCAGGACAGGGCATCGGGCGCGCGTCCGCGCTTGCCATGGCCCGCGAAGGCGCACGGGTGATTGCAACCGACGTCAACCGAGACGCACTGCAGGCACTGGCGGAAGCAGGGCTGGAAACCCGGCATCTCGATGTGCGCGACCCGGAGTCTGTGGCGGGTGCCGTGCAACCGGTCGATGTGCTGTTCAACTGTGCGGGCTTTGTCGCGGCAGGCACGATTCTGGATTGCGACGACGATCAGTGGGCGTTCAGCATCGATCTGAACCTGAACGCCATGCACCGGATGTGCCGCGCGTTTTTGCCCGGCATGCTGGCACAGGGCGGCGGGTCGATCATCAACATGGCCTCGGCCGTGGGGGCGTTGATCGGGGCGCCGAATCGTTATGTGTACGGCGTGACCAAGGCTGGGGTGATTGGCCTGACCAAGGCGATTGCCGCCGACTTCATCAGCCGTGGCATCCGTTGCAACGCGATCTGCCCGGGCACGGTAGAAAGCCCGTCGCTCGATCAGCGGCTGCGCGCGACCGGCGATTACGAGGGCGCGCGCAAAGCCTTCATCGCCCGCCAACCCATCGGCCGCATTGGCCAGCCCGAAGAAATCGCAGCACTTGTCGTCTATCTGGCGAGCGATGAAAGCAGCTACACCACGGGCGTTGCACACGTTATCGACGGTGGCTGGACGCTGACCTGATG
>JAYSSN010000278.1:0-3554 GCA_043720555.1 Rhodobacterales bacterium
CGGTAGTAGAGCCCGAAAACCAGAATCAACATCGCCAGGATGTCAATGCCGAAGCGGGCAGCCAGTTCGGGCCCGAAAGCTGCAAGAAATGTCAAATCGCGCGTTCCTGTCCTGATGCCCGCGACTGTCATCTTTATGTCGCGTAACTGTTACATCAGGTTCAATAACCTCTGAGATTTCGTAAATCATGACAGAATAATGAATGAAATGTAACGTTAAGATGAATGTCGGATGAACGATCTGCGCAGGTTTTCTGGTTCAGTCGACGAACAAGAGTGACGACGCGACATGGCTCTGTTTTAACAAAACTGGGGTATAGGCCGATGCACCGTCATGCTGTGGAAGTTTTGTCGCCGCCGTCAAAGCGGTAACCGACGTTGCGCAAGGTGACGATCCGGTTGCCGTATTGGCGCAGCTTGCGCCGCAGACGACCAATATAGACGTCGACAACATTGGTCAGCGGATCGGCGTTGACCCCCCAGACCGAATTGAGAATGCGTTCGCGGGAGAGCACTTTGCCCGTGTTCGACATTAAAAGCAGGAGGATGTCGCGTTCTTTTCCCGTCAGGTCGATGAGTGTGCCATCAATCAGGACTGTCAGAGATCGTTTGTCGAAGGAAACACCGTCACATTTCAGAATGTGCGCATCTGCCTGCGGAGAGAACAACTGACTGCGGCGGTGCAGGGCTTCCAGACGAGCAACGAGCTCGTCAAACTCGAAGGGCTTGGGAAGGTAATCATCAGCTCCCAGTCTCAGGCCTACGACGCGTTCGTCTGTGCTATCCAGCGCGCTGAGCATCAGGACCGGTGTAGTGTTGGCACGGGCGCGCAGCTTGCGGCAGACCTCCTGGCCACTAATGCCAGGTAACATGAGGTCGAGAATGATAGCGTCAAACGAAGTATCAGCGAGCATTTCAAGGGCAGTTTCGCCGTCTTCCGCATGAGTCACACCCCAGCCTTCAGCGGCAAGACCCCGCCGAATGAAGTCGGCAACACGCACTTCGTCTTCCACCAATAGGATATTCATTCTATGCGTCCTGCTGCATCTGCGTAAGAGCAACGCAGCGGCTTGGAAAATATTCCGCCCTCGCGGCTACTTTTTGTGTCATGCCCCTGGCACTAAACAGCAATATCTTCACTTAGGATATCCTTTGGACTATGTTACGGCACTTCAGAGCACGATGAACAGGCCATGACTATAGATCAGAGGTTTAGCAGCCTAAACTAAGGGTCATTGATGGGCGGTGCCTTGCCGTGCACTGTCCCATACCAAACCAATCGGTCGTTCTGTGGCAAGCACTATTACCACACGCAGGCCGCCACCCTCGCGGTCTTGCAACGTCACCGATCCACCATGAGCGTGGGCAATCGCCCGAACGATAGGCAGGCCGAGGCCTGTGCCGTCTATTTCGGGCTGCCCGGCATTTGAGCCGCGAAAGAACCGGTCAAAGGCTTGGGCCTTCTCGGCATCCCCCAAGCCGGCGCCGTTATCCTCGACGACCAGCGCGAACCCGCTCGCAACCACCTCAACCCGCGCCCAGACCTTGCCGCCCCCGTACCGCGTGGCGTTCTGAAACAGCGCCAACAGGCACTGCCGGATGCGCATCGGATCAGCCTTGGTGTTGGCGCGCGGGATCGGCAGATCAAGGGTCACTTCACGCGGAAAGAGGGCGACTGCCTCGCGCAGGATCGCGCACAGATCGACGTCACGCAGATCCAGTCGCAGTTTTCCGGATTCCTGCCGGGCAATCAGCAGCAGGTCATCTACCACATGGTTGGCATGCCGCGCGGTCTCCCGGATGCGAGCGAGTGACTCGCAGTATATTTCCGGTGTTTTTTCTGATCCGCGTAAGGATACTTCGGCCTCGCCCTGAATGATGGTGAGCGGGGTACGCAGTTCATGGCTTACATCGGCCATCATTTGCCTGCGGACGGTCTCTGACTGTTCGATCTGGGTCAGGACGCGGGCCAGTTCGGCGGTCCGAGCCTGAACCGCCCGTTCCAGTTGTGCGGTGTGTTCCTGGCTGCTGAGTTCACGAAGATCAAGGGAAACAACCATAGCCTCAAGAACAAGGTCGAGCCGCTGTAACTCCATCGCGCCACTGATGCGGCCCACGGTTCGGTCCTTGCCGGCTTGGAACGCCTCGACCTTCGCGACAAGCTGAAGCGTGGGCAGGACGACCAGCTTGCGATATGCCCAGCCGGCGAAGCCGACCAGAAAAGTTGCCGCCAGCATGATCCCGATCACTCCGGTCCGAATGCGGCTGCGAAAGGTTTCTGCCTCGGCCAAGGTCTCGACAACTTCGGCGAGCTCTCCCTTTAGCGCCTCGGTGATGCGTACCGATAGCTTCGCGTCGATCTCGCCATCCAGAATTTCAACCAGCGCCTGACGACGCTGCTCTTCGCTGGCTGGCGACGGAGACTTGCTTAGGTCCGCAAGAATTCTGGTCAGTGTCATAACCCTGTTTTCGATCTGCGAGATCAGGGTCAGTTCTTCAAACTCCTCTTCGCCGACCATCTCTATTTCCTGGCCTATGATGTGTCGGATCTTTTCCAGGTTCTCGCTGATCCGCTCACGCAAAGTCGCTTCCAAAGCGCCGCCATCGCGATCACCGAACAAAAGCGCATCACCGTGTTGTTTGAACAGCTGATAGATGTTGGATTGAAGCGCCAGGTGCTCTGCGTATGAGGTTTGCGCCAAAGTGATCCGCTGGTCCCACAGCCGACTTTGTGCACTGTGCCAAAGGGTCAGCGAGCCGCTGCCGATCGTGGCTGCAAGAAGCAGGCCGAAGAAGATCGATGTCAGCGCCGATATTCGCATATCCATGATGGAACGATCCCGGATTACTGCGGAAGAACAGCTGGTATATTCGCTGGTATGACGGCAAATGCCGCCAAGTCAACGATTACATCGCAGGCGACATCGGGGGCTGCCGGGCCTATCAGCAGCAACGTACAATCGGTCAGGCTGCGCAAATGGTGCAACAACTGCGCCCGGTCGGGGTCCGTCGACAGCCGGGAAGAATCGATCACGATCACATCCGGACGTGCCAGCGCCGCGCGGGTCAGGTCAAGCCGCAACGCCTCGCTGTCGGACGCGGTCCGCGCCGCCTCGCCGATCCGGCCCAGCAGACCGTCGAGCCGGGTCATCAGCGGTGCTAGGCCGAAAGTTTGCGCGACCTCCGCGATCTTGCGGCGGCTTGGGCGGGGGGTGACGCCCAGAGTCAGCGCGCGGCGCAGGCTGCCCTGAATCACGATCGGCTGATCGGCGACATGCACGATGCGCGGCAAGGGTGACGACTGCCCGTCATACAACACCGTGCCCTCGGGACGGCGGTCCAGACCGGCAATCAGGTGGCCGAGAAGCGACTTGCCGCTGCCTTGCGGGCCGGTGATCAGGGCCAGCACCCCGGCAGGCAGTGCGGCGTCAATCTTCCGTTCGCCCAGCATCAGACTAACAAGATCGATCGTAACCGGATGACCGCGTGGAACGATGCGACGGCGCACACTGGGGCGCGCCAGCAGCGACAACGCCTTCTCCCGCGCCACACGCC
>JAYSSN010000279.1:0-9277 GCA_043720555.1 Rhodobacterales bacterium
GCGACGTCGATCACCTTGTCGTTCAGATAGGTCGGATTCACATAGTGAATCCCCATTGCTCCCCCCGCGGCGCTGCTGGCGCATGGGATCGGGCCATAGCCTTCAGCGACGGCGGTCGCTACATCGGTGAAGCGGTCGTTGGGCTCACGCACATTTTTGCCAAGCAGACTGGCGTCCTGGGCCAGTGCTGCAGTCGCACCAACTGCAAATGTCGAAAGAAGCATACAGTTTCGAACCCAGTGAACATTGCTCATCGGTCTTCTCCATGTTGTGTTTCTGGTGTGGTCGCGTCTTCGTTGGGTCTCATTTGCCCAAAACCTTGGGCCAATGGCCGACCGGGGACCATTGTCCGCAGCACTCATTTCACCTTGCTTGCGGCGCATCCGCGATGGCGGGAATGACTTCAGCCACCGCAGCGGTCAGTGCAGTCAGAAGTTGGCGGTCAGCGGATCGATGATCTGCGGCACTTCGGTGATCTGCGAAAATGGAATGCCGCTGAGTTCAGCATGTTTGCGGATCGTGTCCTCGCCGTCGGCCAAATAGACGCAGAAGGTCTTGTTGCCTGCAACGTAGCTGTGCTGCCACTGGATCGCCGGTCCGATGGTGCCGAGCGCCTGATTGGAGGCCCGCGCCGCACCGCAAAGTTCGGTGACGGAGAAATCTCCGACACCGGGGATGTCACGCTCGATCATGTACCGCTTCATGCTGGACATTTTGGGTTTCTCCGGTTGATTATGTCAGCCGAGGTTAAACTTGTGACCGTCATCCGCATAACCAAATGTTCTTTAGCATGGTAAAGGCAGGCTTCAGTTGCCGCTTTGCAGCCTTGTGCGGCTAAAGATAATCTTTACCAATGACCGCCGTATCACATCTGAAAGCACTTCAGGCATGGGAAATGGCCATCCGGGTTGGTTCGCTGACGGGGTCCGCCGACCGTTTGGACATCACACTCGCTGCAGCGGGTCAGCGCATTCGAAGTCTTGAAGATCATTTGGACGCTGAGCTGCTGTTGCGGGGCCGATCAGGACTTATGCCGACTGCGGGTCTGGAGGGCGCGCTGACCGATCTGAAGGCCGCCTTTGCGGCGCTGGACCGGGTGACAGAAAGCGTGGACTTCCAGCGGGTCACCGAGACCATATTGTTGCGGACTTCGGCTGGTCCGAACTGTGGCTGCGGCCGCGTCTGGTGGCGTTTCAGACCGAGAACCCGCATATCCTGCGCGTATTAACGGTGTAGGGGACGTTCCTCTCATAAGACGTCACCGGCTGCGTCCTGTTGGGCCAGACGCCTGACGACATCGCCACAGTAATGACGCCTCAGCAAATCCTCGGCAGTTGCTCCCCCACCAGCATGTCCACTGTGCCGGCGCTGCCGAAGGTGGTGCGGAGGGTGAGGCGGCCGGGGTGCGCATGTTTGGCGTGGCCGATGATGCAGGAACCTGCGCCTTCGTGCATGCCCGGTCGCCGCCCGCACCGAGGCGCGTAGGTCTTGTCGTCCAGACCCGGTTCCTTGGCCCGCCGGATGCGGCCCCCCAGCACCTCGATCGGCAATGTGGGCAACAGGGCCTCGCGTGCGGCCGTCCAGCAATGGGTGCGCCATGCGACGCCCGCATCCATCGCGGGCCCCTTGTTGTGCCCGGTCATCACTGCCCCCATTCGCGCAGCCGCGCCACGTAGCGCGCCATCGTATCGACCTCCAGGTTCACGGCGTCACCCAGCGCCACCCGGCCCCATGTTGTGACGGTCTGCGTATGGGGGATGACATTCACCCCGAAATCCGTGCCATCCACATCGTTCACCGTCAGCGATGTGCCATTCAGCGCGACTGACCCCTTGGATGCAATGAACCCCGCCAGCGCGTGCGGGGCGCGGAATGTCACCCGGACCGACGCGCCATCCGGTGTCACGCCAATCACCTGTGCCAGACCATCGACATGGCCCGACACGATATGCCCGCCCAGCTCGTCACCCACTTTCAGCGCGCGTTCCAGATTGACGGGCGTGCCCACCCGCCATCCGCCGATGTTGGTCTTGCTGGCCGTCTCGGACGACACCTGCACATCAAACCAGTTGCGCGGGCTGCTGCCGAGTGCCACCACCGTCAGGCAGACGCCTTCGCAGGCGATGGATGCGCCGATGTCGATGCCGCCCACATCATAATCCGTGCCGATCCGCACCCGCAGATCGCCTTGCTGGTCGATCTGCAAAACCTCACCCACATCCGTGACGATCCCCGTAAACATGGCTGCGCTCCTTTGCTTGCCTCCAGACCTATGCCGCCGTGGTCCGCGCGACAAGCCACGGCGTGTGCCGCAGATTTGCCGTGGTTTCGCGGTGAAAGGCAGCATAAGACTGTTCTGCTACCCGTCGCCGCCGCCCAATCAGCGGCAACCAACCCGCAATCCCTTCCTGACGAACCCCGATGCCCGAACAACCCGCAGCCGTCCGCACCTTTCTGTTCCTGCAAGGCCCGCATGGGCCTTACTTCCACCGTCTGGGCAAAATGCTGGCGGCGGCGGGCGCGAATGTCTGGCGTGTGGGGTTCAACATGGGGGATCGTGCGTTCTGGCCCGCCACGGCGACCTATATCCCGTTTCGCGGCCAACCACAGGATTGGCCCGTCACCATCGCCGCAATCCTGCGCGAGCGGCGGGTGAGTGACCTTGTGCTTTATGGCGACACACGGCCGGTCCATGCGCAGGCGATTGCGGCCGCCAAGGCCACAGGCATCACTGTGCATGTGTTCGAGGAAGGCTATCTGCGGCCCTACTGGGTGACTTATGAACGCGGCGGATCAAACGGCCATTCGCGGCTGATGCAGACGTCAGTGGCCCAGATGCGGGCGGCACTGGTCAACGCAGACATGGATCTGCCCGAAGCGCCGTCCCACTGGGGCGACATGCGTCAGCATATCTTCTGGGGTGCGCTCTACCATGGATTCGTGATGGCAGGGTTCTGGGATTATCGGAATTTCCATCCGCACCGCGATGTGACGGTCTGGCACGAATTCCGGCTGTACCTCAAGCGCCTTGTCCTGATGCCACTTCACCGCTGGCAGCGGGTGCTTGCGACGTTCCGCATCAAACACGGCGGCTTTCCCTATCACCTTGTCATCCTGCAACTGGCACATGATGCGAGCTTTCTGAAACATTCGCCTTTTGCCGCAATGCCCGAATTTCTGGCACTGGTGGTGGACGGCTTTGCCAAAGGTGCGCCCCGGCATCACCATCTGGTCTTCAAGGCGCACCCGCTTGAGGATGGCCGCGTCGCCGTGCGGCGCGAAATCCACCGTCTGGCACGCGAACACGGCGTGGAGCGGCGCGTCCATTTCGTGCGCGGCGGCAAGCTGGCGCAGCTTCTGAATGACGCGCGCTCGGCCGTCACGGTGAATTCCACGGCGGGTGAGCAGGTGTTGTGGCGCGGACTTCCGCTGAAGGTGTTCGGAACGGCGGTTTATGCCAAGCCTGAATTCGTCTCGGCGCAGTCGCTGCCGGAATTCTTTGCCCAGCCGATCAGGCCCGACAGCAAAGCCTACCGGGATTACCGCCATTACCTGCTGGAAACCAGCCAAATTCCAGGCGGGTACTATGCGGCGCGCGGGCGGCGGGCCCTGATGCGGCAGGTCGTGGATATGATGATGGCAGGCGAAGATCCCTACGACGCGCTGACCTCTGGCAATGCGGCACCTCGGCAACAGTTGCGCGCTGTGACCTGACCGCCGAAAACGGGTTTTGCCAAATCCGACTTGTTTCTGTAGGCTTGCAGGCAAAAGTTGAGGCAGAACTCCACCAAAGGAGCCCGAGCAGTGAATATGGTACTATCAAGGGGGGCGAAAGTCCTGGCCCTTGTTGCCGTTGTTGGCATGGTTGCGAGCTGTGGTCTGCCTCGGCCCGGTCCGAACAAGCGCGAGATCTATGCAGGCTCTGTGCTGAAGCAGGGTGATGCCTATGTGGTGACGGTGAACAGCCAGGTCACCCGGGCGACATCCGCGACGTCCGCGCTTGGGTTCGGGTCCGGTTTCCGTAACGCGGGTGCATTGGGATCGGACATGATAAGTCCCGGTGACACGGTGTCCCTGACGGTGTTCGAGAACGTCCGCGATGACCCGTTGTTGGGCAACACCGGGCAGCGCGTGTCGGCGCTGGACGAAGTGCAGGTCGATGGCGAGGGGTATATCTTTGTGCCCTACGCCGGACGCATCCGGGCGGCCGGCCAGACCCCGGACGGGTTGCGCCAGGCGATCACCCGCAAGCTGGATACCCAGACCCCCGATCCGCAGGTGACCGTGCAGCGTGTGGCGGGCGATGGATCGACGGTGTCGGTTTCGGGCGCTGTGACCGCGCAGGGCATCTATCCGATTGAACGGCCGACGCGGACGCTGGCGTCCATGCTGGCCGCCGCCGGTGGGGTGGCCATCGAACCGGCTGTCGCGATCGTGCGGGTGACGCGCGGCGGGCACACCGGGCAGGTGTGGCTGGAAGACCTGTACGAAAACCCCGGTCTCGACATCGCGCTGCGCCCCGGCGACCGGATCGTCGTGGAACGTGACCAACGCGCCTTCACCATTCTGGGGGCAACGGGTGGGCAAGAGCGCGTCCAGTTCGAGACCCAGACGCTGAGCGCCATCGAGGCGCTTGCCAGCGTGGGCGGGTTGTCCAGCACTACCGCAGACCCGACGGGCGTGTTCGTCTTCCGCGATGAACCGGCCGAAATCGCCAATGCCGTGCTGGGCCGCAACGATCTGACCGGGGATCAGCGCATGATCTATGTGCTGGACCTGACGCAACCCACCGGCATGTTCGAGGCCCGCGACTTCCTGATCCGTGATGGCGATACCGTCTATGTGACCGAGGCGCCCTTCGTGCAATGGCAAAAGACAATCTCGGCGATCACGGGCACGGCGGGGGCTGCAAGCTCGCTTGCGTCAACGGCCACACCGGGCGGCTGACGCCGTGCCGGTGGACCACCATCAGGTCGCCGGGGGCATTCCCCGGCGGCTTTTTTATTACAACGCAGGTTTTCTGCGCGACGCACGTCTGCGCCGTATCCTGACGCTCGCGGGGCACGATCTGCGGCTTGGCCTGCCGGGTGCAGGCGACGGCGTGGTGGTCTGGGGGCGATCCCCCTATGCGGGCCGCGGCGAGGGTGTTGCCACCCGGCGCGGTGTGCCTGTGGTGCGGGTGGAGGATGCGTTTGTGCGGTCGGTCAAACCGGGGCGGGCGGGGGACGCGCCGGTCGGGTTGATGATCGACGATCTGGGCGTGCATTTCGACAGCGCCGCGCCATCACGGCTGGAGGCGCTGTTGGCCACTCATCGCCTCGATGATGCCGCGCTGCTGGGGCGGGCTGCGGAAGGGATTGCGCGGCTGAAAGCGGCGGATTTGTCAAAGTACAACGTCCATGATCCCGCACTTGCGGTGCCGGAACCGGGCTATGTGCTGGTGATCGACCAGACCCGCGGCGATGCGTCTATCCGGCATGGCGGGGCGGATGCCGCCACATTTGCGACCATGCTGGCGGCGGCGCGGGCGCACAACCCGGCCGCGCGGATCGTCATCAAGTCCCATCCCGAAACTGTCGCGGGCTATCGCGCGGGGCATTTCGGGGCCGCGGATGGCGTGGTTATCAGCGACCCCGTATCGCCTTGGCGGCTGCTGGAAGGGGCTGAGGCGGTCTATACTGTCAGCTCGCAACTGGGGTGGGAGGCGGTTTTGGCGGGGCATCGCCCGGTGGTGTTCGGCCAGCCATGGTATGCCGGCTGGGGGCTGACGCAGGACGTGCAGCCGGTGGCGCGGCGTGGGCGGGTGCTGACGCCGGTGCAGATGTTTGCCGCCGCGATGATCCTCATGCCTGTCTGGTATGATCCTTGCCGGGACATGCTGTGCGAGTTTGAAACAGCGGTGGACCAGGTGGAGGCCGAGGCGCGGGCCTGGCGCGAGGATCGGCTGGGCCATGTGGCGCTGGGAATGCGGATGTGGAAGCGCAGGCGGTTGCAGGCGGTCTTTGGCCGCGAACGCCCGCTGCTGTTTCAGGACAATCCGGCGCGCGCGGTGGCACAGGCGCAGGGGCGGGGGTTGCTGGTCTGGGCGGGCAAGGAGCCCGGCCGGCTGACCCACCCGATGATCCGGCGGGTGGAGGATGGGTTCTTGCGATCACGCGGGTTGGGGGCCGATCTGGTGCCGCCACTGTCGCTGGTGACGGACCGCCGGGGAATTTATTATGATCCGACCCGTGAAAGTGACCTTGAACATCTGATCGCGGCCCCTTTGCCGCCCGGCGGGCGGGCGCGGGCGGCGCGGTTGGTGGCATCGTTGGTGGCCGGTGGCGTCAGCAAGTACAATCTTGCTGCGGGTCGGCCAGCTTTGCCGGAAGGACACCGCATTCTGGTGCCGGGGCAGGTGGAGGATGATGCCGCGATCCGGCTGGGGGCGGGCGCGGTGCGGACCAATCTGGGGCTGCTGCGCGCGGTGCGGGCGGCCAATCCGGGGGCGGTGATTGTGTACAAACCCCACCCGGACGTGGAGGCGGGTTTGCGCCCCGGCGCCGTTGGCGATTCTGATCTTGGGATCGCGGATGTGGTGGCGCGGCGGGCCGACCCTGTGGCGCTGATTGCGGCCTGTGATATGGTGTGGACCATGACGTCGCTGCTGGGGTTCGAGGCATTGCTGCGGGGCAAGCCGGTCACCTGTCTGGGTGCGCCGTTCTATGCGGGCTGGGGGCTGACGACGGATCTTGGGTCTGTCCCTGCGCGGCGGCGTGGGGTGGGGGTGGATGTGCTGCATCTGGCCCATGCGGCGCTGATCGGGTATCCGCGCTATTTCGACCCGGTCAGCGGGCGGGCCTGCCCGGTGGAGGTGGTCGTGGAGCGGCTGGCGGCGGGGGATATCCCGCATCCCGGTCTGGCGAACCGCTGGCTGGCGAAAGTGCAGGGCCGGCTGGCGGGGTATGCGCGGTTCTGGCGGTAGGTTTGCCAGAAATTTCCGGCTGGAAACTTCCGTGTTTTTGTATGTGAAATAATGAGTTTGTGCAAACTTTACAAAAGTTCGCAGGTGTTTTGTCAACCTTTCGGCCTCCGGTGTCGGGTTTGACGAGCAATATGGGATGGGTGTGCCAGTGAGTTTTATCACTATCGGAATTTGATGAGTATTTCGTTGAAGTGGCCTTGGCAGAAACCAGCGGCCACCGTTTGGCACCAACGTGTTTCCACCCGCAGCGATGATGGGTAAACCTGCGCAGGCCAGGCTGGACCACACCATCCTGCCGGTTCGCCGGCGGGGCCACGGCGTGCCCTGCGCGTCAATAGATATACCGGATCTGTTCGGTCCAGAAGCGTTCCATCCGTTTCAGGCTGCGGTTGATGTCATCCATCCCGTCGGTGCCCAATACCCCACGTCGTTCCAGCGCTTCGGCGTGTCTGGCAAACAGATCCGTCAGCGCCGTGCGCACGTGGCGCCCCTTGTCCGTCAGCCGCACCCGTACCGACCGGCGGTCAATCTCGGACCTTTGATGGTGCATGTAGCCAAGCTCCACCAGCTTCTTGAGGTTGTAGCTGACATTGCTGCCCTGATAGTAGCCACGGGATTTCAGCTCGCCCGCCGTCACCTCGTTTTCTGCGATGTTGAAGATCAGCAGCGCCTGCACCGCGTTGATTTCCAGAATGCGCAGGCGTTCAAATTCATCCTTCACCACATCGAGCAGCAGCCGGTGCAGCCGTTCGAGCAGCGACAGGTTGTCCAGATAGCAGCCGAAAAAGGCTTTTTGCGAGCCGTCAAGCAGCGGTTCATGCAGCGACATATGGGGTTCCTCAAACAGATCATCTGAGGGGCAGAATCGGTATAAAGCAAAAACATTCGGTAAACCCGTTACAGATTTCCGGCAAGATCACCGGGCGAGCCGGGTGCGGGCGAAGGCGCCGATCCGGCCGATCAGTGCCGCATGGGGCGCAGGCGCTGGCTGCTGGCCCAGCACCCATGGCAGCAGATCCTGGTCGTTTTCATCCAGCAGGCAGTCATAGGCGGCAAGCGTGGCCTCGTCCATTTGTGCCAAATGAACATCGGCAAAAGGGCCCAGGATCAGATCCATTTCCTTGGTGCCCCGTCGCCAGGACCGCATGCCCATGCGTTTCAGGCGGGCGTCGGGCGTTTCCATCACGCGACCTTTCGCAGCACGAGGCCGCGCTGGCGCGCCTCGCGTTGACCCGGCCGGATGGCGCGGGGAGCGGCGGGGGCATTTTCCCGCGCCTGCGTGAGGCCGTCGTCATGGGTTGCCGCCGCGTTGCGGCACCGTTGATTGTCCGTCGTGGCCATCTTGCAGCTTCCCTTGCCCGATATCACTTGATCGTTGTGAGGGGGCACCATAAGACGAGTGGCCGAAAAGTTCAAATTGGCGCAGGATCGGAGTCCCCCATGGCCTTTCTTTCGGACACGCTGGCACGAGTGAAGCCATCACCGACAATCGCTGTCACCACCAAGGCGCAGGTGCTGAAATCAGCGGGGCGCGACGTCATCGGGCTGGGGGCGGGCGAGCCGGATTTCGACACGCCGCAAAACATCAAGGACGCCGCCAAGCGGGCGATTGATGCGGGCAAGACCAAATACACGGCGGTCGATGGCATCCCCGAGCTGAAAGCCGCGATCTGCGCGAAGTTTCTGCGCGAGAACAACCTGACCTACACGCCTGCGCAGGTGACCGTGGGCACCGGTGGCAAGCAGACGCTGTATAACGCGCTGGTGGCCACGCTGAATGCCGGTGACGAGGTGATCATCCCGGCGCCCTATTGGGTCAGCTATCCGGACATGGTGTTGCTGGCGGGCGGCACGCCGGTGCCGGTGGTGGCGGGTATCGGGACGGGGTTCAAGCTGACCCCGGCGCAGCTGGAGGCGGCGATCACCCCGCAAACCAAGTGGTTCATCTTCAATTCGCCGTCCAATCCCACCGGCGCGGGCTATACGCGGGCCGAGGTGAAAGGCCTGACGGATGTGTTGATGCGCCATCCGCATGTCTGGGTGATGGCGGATGACATGTACGAGCATCTGGTGTTTGACGATTTCGTATTCTCGTCGCCAGCCGAGGTAGAGCCGGGGCTGTATGACCGGACGCTGACCTGCAACGGCGTGTCCAAGGCCTATGCGATGACGGGGTGGCGCATCGGCTATGCGGCGGGGCCTGCGCATCTGATCAAGGCGATGGGCACGGTGCAGAGCCAGTCCACCTCGAACCCCTGTTCGATTGCGCAATACGCGGCACTGGAGGCGTTGAGCGGGCCGCAGGATTTTCTG
>JAYSSN010000280.1:0-9268 GCA_043720555.1 Rhodobacterales bacterium
GCATCGGTGCTGGGATCGGCGGTCATCGGGCGCAGCCGGTCTGAGCTGGAGGCGGCCCGCGATGCGCTGCGGGCGATGCTGAAGGCCGAAGGTCCGGTGCCTGCGCCCCCGTTTGACGGCTATGACGTATTGCTGCCCGCGCGGGATTACAAAAACCGCCATGCAAGCATCATGCTGGCGCTGGAAGCCGCAGTAGAGGCGGTGGCAGCGGCAGAAGCGACCTGAAAAAAACCGCCGCACATCCGTTGTGGATGGCGGCGGCAAGGCGCGTATCTGGACAGGTGCGTTTGGGTCGGGCAACCCAGGTGGCATCAACTTGGGGACAGATGCCGCACCGTTTACGAACAGATCGCAGGCAATAACAGGTCAGCAGGCGTTACGCGGCCCCCGACAGGTGCAGGCCGACAAGAAGCATGGAAAACAGGATCGCCACGCCGGTCGCATCCTCGATAAGCGTTGCGCGCGAGCGGGTCAGGATATCCTTGATGTCGTTCAGCATGTGATGCTCCATCCTTGTTGCTTGTTTGTTCTCATAAATAGTTAATGCTGTAAAGAACTTTATAAGAACATTTGTGAACAAAACGGCGCTTTCGGCAATTACCCGCCCCGCGGCGCATGGCGAATCAGTACGTTTACCAAGAAAAATCTGTGGGTTAGCCGACTGCGATCAACTTGATCGCACGATCCTGATCCAGCAGCCACAACAGGATGCGGGCGGCCTTGCCGCGCGGGGTGTTAAGGGTGGGATCATCGGCGAGCAGGCGGCGGGCGTCGGTTTGTGCCACAGCCATCAGCCCCGCCTGACGTTCCAGATCGGCGATGCGAAACCGCGGCAGGCCCGATTGCGCCGTGCCGATCAGATCGCCCGCGCCGCGCATGGCGAGGTCTTCCTCGCTGATGCGAAAGCCGTCTTCGGTATCGCGCAGGATTTTCAGGCGGCGCATCCCGGCCTCGCCGAGCGGGGGTTGATACATCAGCAGGCAGGTGGAGTCGGTGCCCCCCCGCCCCACCCGGCCCCGGAGTTGGTGCAGTTGCGCAAGGCCGAACGTTTCGGCGCGTTCAATCACCATGATCGAGGCGTTCGGGACGTTCACCCCCACCTCGATCACCGTTGTCGCCACCAGCACCTTGGTATCACCTGCGATGAACCGGGCCATGGCGGCGTCCTTGTCGGGGATGGGCATCTGGCCGTGGACCATTCCGACCACGCCATCGCCAAGAGCGGCGCGCAGGTGTTGAAAGCGGGCCTCGGCCGACGCGTAGTCGAGCACTTCACTGTCTTCGACCAGGGGGCACACCCAATATGCCTGCCGTCCTTCGGCAACACCGGCGGCAAGGCGGGCCACCACCTCGTCGATGCGGTCGGTTGAGACGAGTGCGGTGCGGATGGGTTTGCGGCCGGGTGGTTTTTCATCGAGAACCGACACATCCATATCGCCGTAGCTGGCGAGGGCCAGGCTGCGGGGAATGGGCGTCGCGGTCATCACCAGCACATCGACGGCAGCGCCTTTGGCCCCCAGTTCCATGCGCTGTGCCACGCCGAAGCGGTGTTGCTCATCAACGATTGCCAGGCGCAGGTCGCGAAAATGCACCTCCTTTTGAAACACCGCATGGGTGCCGACGAGGATGTGCAGGCGGCCATCGGCAAGTGCGGCCAGCTTTTCCGCGCGGTCTGCGCCCTTGTCACGGCCAGTCAGAATGTCCAGTCGGATGCCCGCGGCAGCCGCCAGCGCCGCGAGGCCATCATGGTGCTGGCGGGCAAGAATTTCGGTCGGGGCCATCATCACCCCCTGCCCGCCCGATTCCACCGCCGTCAGCAGCGCCATCAGGGCGACGAGGGTCTTGCCGGACCCGACATCGCCTTGCAGCAGGCGGTTCATCCGCAGGGGGGCGGCCATGTCGGCGCGAATTTCGGCAACGGCGCGGGTTTGCGCGCCGGTGGGGGCGTAGGGCAGGCTTTGCAGGACGTGGTCTTGCAGGGTGCCGGTACCGGCGGTGCACACGCCCTTCGATGTTCGCAGCGACGCGCGGGCAAGCGCGAGGGTCAGTTGATGGGCGAACAGCTCATCATATGCGAGGCGTTGCCGGGCGGGGGCGGTGGGGGCGAAATCGGCGTTTTCGCCGGGGGTGTGGGCTGCGGCGACGGCATCGTGCCAGTCGGGCCAGCCTTCGCGGGTCTTCAGGGGCGCATCGATCCATTCGGGCAACTTTGGCGCGCGGCTCAGGGCGGCGGCGGCGGATTTCAGCACGAGCTTTTGGGTCAGGCCGGCAGTCAGGGGATAAACCGGTTCAAAGGCGGGCAGTTCGCCGTATTCCTCAGGGCGCAGGACATGGTCGGGGTGGACCATCTGGGCAATGCCATCGAACAGTTCCACCCGGCCCGACACCAGGCGGCGCTGGCCGGTGGGCAGCAGTTTTGTCAGGTAATCGGCGCGGGCGTGAAAAAACACCAGCTGAAATTCAAGGGCTGCATCGCGCACCATCACCCGGTAGGGGCGGCCTTTGGTGCGAGGGGCGAAATGGGCGCCGATTTCGACCTCGACCGTGATCACGCCGGGGGGGATGATATCGCGGACCGACGATTTGCGGCTGCGGTCCACGCCGGAATGCGGCAGCAGGAACAAAAGATCCTTGGGGCGCGCTACGCCGAGGGCAGCGAAGGATTTGGCAGATTTCGGGCCGACGCCCTCCAGCGTTTCAAGATCCGCGAACAGCGGGAACAGGATTTCGGGGCGGCTCATCCGCCGACTAACGCAAGCCAGGCGTCCTCGTCGATGGTCATCACGCCGAGGCGTGCAGCCTCCTTGGCCTTGGACCCCGCACCGGGGCCTGCGATCAGGATATCGGTCTTGGCGCTGACGGAGCCTGCCACCTTTGCACCAAGTGATTCCGCGCGGGCTTTCGCCTCGGCCCGGGTCATTTTTTCCAGCGTGCCGGTGAAGACGACGGTCTTGCCGGCGACAGGGCTGTTCACAGGGGCGCGGGCGATGACGGGCTGGACCTGCAAATGGGCGACAAGCGCATCAATGGCGGCGCGTTCGGCGGGGTTCTGGAAGGCGGCGACGAGGCTGCTGGCCAGGGTGTCGCCGATCCCGTCGATGGCGGTGAGGTCGGCCCAGTTGCTGCCTTCGCCGATGGTGGCTTGGGTGATGGCGGCCTCGAACGCCGGCCACGTGCAATAGTGTCGGGCAAGCAGGTTGGCCGAGGTTTCGCCGACATGGCGGATGCCGAGGGCGAAGATCAGCCGGTCGAGCGGGATGGTGCGCCTCGCTTCGATCGCGGCGAAGAGGTTGGTTGCGGACCGCTCACCAAAGCCATCGCGGTTCTTCAGCTTTTGCAAGGGGTTGTCGGCGTCTCTGGATGCAAGGGTGAAAATGTCGGCGGGGGCTTTGATGGGCAGGATTTCGTCACGAAAGAACATCTCCACCTGCTTTGCGCCCAGCCCGTCGATGTCAAAGGCGTTGCGCGAGACGAAGTGCTTCAGGCGCTCGACAGCTTGGGCCGGGCAGATCAGACCGCCGGTGCAGCGGCGCACGGCATCGCCGTCTTCGCGGAGTGCGGGGCTTTGGCATTCAGGGCAGGTGTCGGGGAATTTGTAGGGCGTGGCGGCGGCAGGGCGCTGCGCGAGGTCCACATCGGCGATCTTGGGGATCACGTCGCCCGCGCGGTAGACCTGTACCCAGTCGCCGATGCGGATGTCGCGGCCTTCGCGGATCGGTTGGCCCTTTGCGTCGCGGCCAAGGATGTAGTCTTCGTTGTGCAGCGTGGCGTTTGATACCACGACACCGCCGACGGTGACGGGTTGCAGGCGGGCGACGGGGGACAGCGCACCGGTGCGGCCAACCTGAATGTCGATGCCCAGAAGGCGTGTCCAGGCGAGTTCGGCGGGAAATTTATGCGCGATGGCCCAGCGGGGGGTGGTGGAGCGAAAACCGAGGCGGGCCTGCAGGGCGAGGTCGTTCACCTTGTAGACAACGCCATCGATGTCATAGCCCAGGGTGGCGCGCTGGGTTTCGATCAGACGGTAATGGGTCAGCATGTCGGCGGGCGAGTGGCACAGGGCGGTCAGGGGGTTCGTTTGAAATCCATGTGATTTCAATCGGTTGATCGCGTCCATTTGGGTTGATCCAAGGGGGGTGGAAAGTTCGCCCCAACTGTAGGCGAAGAAACGCAGGGGCCTTGCAGCGGTGATGTTCGCGTCAAGCTGGCGCAGGCTGCCTGCGGCCGCGTTGCGGGGGTTGGCGAATGTTTTCTCGCCCGCGGCCTGCTGGCGCGCGTTCAGGGCGGCGAAATCGGCGTGGGACATGTAAACCTCGCCCCGCACCTCCAGCACCTCGGGCGCACCGGCAAGCCGCAAGGGAATGTCGGCAATGGTGCGGGCGTTTTCGGTCACGCTCTCGCCCACCTCGCCATCGCCGCGCGTGGCCGCCTGCACAAGGCGGCCCTGCTCATAGCGCAGCGACAGGGACAGCCCGTCGATCTTGGGTTCCGCCGTGTAGATGATCGGGGTGGCAGCCCCCAGAAACTTGCGCACCCGGTCATCGAAATCGGTGATATCGGCATCGTCAAAGGCGTTCTCGAGACTAAGCATCCGCACCGCATGCGCCACCTTGCCAAAGCCATCCGCCACCGCAGCACCGACCTGATCTGACGGGCTGTCGGGGCGTTTCATGGCGGGAAAGCGGGCCTCGATGGCGGCATTGCGGCGCTTCATGGCGTCGTAGTCGGCATCCGATATCTCGGGCGTATCGCGCGTGTGATATGCCTCGTTGGCTCGTTGCATGGCAGCGGCAAGACGCCCGAGTTCGACCCGCGCTTCCGCTGCGGTCAGATCACCGACGGGTTTATCCATGGCCGCCCCCTGCTGTCGCCCCCGCATACGTTTAGGGGGCGACGGCGGGAAGGTCTAGGGTCAGGCGCTCGCCAGACGGCGCGCCTCGACCGGGACGGGATCGCGCAGGACATAGCCCCTGCCCCAGACCGTTTCGATGTAGTTGGCGCCATCCGTCGCTTCGGCCAGTTTCTTGCGCAGCTTGCAGATGAACACATCGATGATCTTCAATTCCGGCTCGTCCATGCCGCCGTAAAGGTGGTTCAGGAACATCTCTTTGGTCAGCGTGGTGCCTTTGCGCAGGGAAAGCAGTTCCAGCATCTGGTACTCCTTGCCCGTCAGATGCACGGCCTTGCCGTCAACATCGACCGTTTTCGCGTCAAGGTTCACATGCACCGCGCCCGTGGTGATGATCGACTGGCTGTGGCCCTTTGACCGGCGGATGATCGCATGGATGCGCGCGACGAGTTCTTCGCGGTGGAAAGGTTTGGTCAGGTAGTCATCCGCACCAAAGCCGAACCCCTTCAGCTTGCTGTCGGTATCGTCGGCGCCGGACAGAATCAGGATCGGCGTTTCGACGCGGGCCTGCCGCAACTGGCGCAGCACTTCATGCCCGCTCATATCCGGCAGGTTGAGGTCGAGAAGGATCAGGTCGTAATCGTATAGCTTTGCCAGATCGATCCCGTCTTCGCCCAGATCCGTGCAATACACGTTCAGGTTTGCATGGGTCAGCATCAGTTCGATGCTGCGGGAGGTGGTGGGGTCGTCTTCAACAAGTAGGATTCGCATGGGGTGCTCCGCGCCGGTGTTCGTCGTTAACACTGGTGGGTGAATGGTTAATCACCCGTTACTCTGCCTCTGCGCGAGCAAAAAACAATTTAAAGTTGTCGATACTGCTGAATCGCAGTGACTTTCAGGGCCTTTTCGCCATGCCGTTCAACAGCCTCGCGCCACAGGGCGAATTCTTCGTCCGACAGGCCATAGCGATCCAGCGCGTCTTTTTCGGACAAAAGCCCGTAAAGCACCGCCTTGACCACCACCGCCTTACGGCTGGCGACCCAGCGGCGGGTGTCGGCGGCAGGCAGATCGGCGCGGGACAGGGTGGTGCCATCGGGCAATGTCACCTGACGCGGACCGTCAACTTTTTTCAAAAACATCGCTCTGCCCTTCCCTGTTCGCGCTGACTTTCGCCGATCACACTTAACCGGCGATGAACCGGGGGGGTTGAGGATGTACTGCATTTTCCTATATTGCGCAGCAACCCTTCATCCCCGGACAAAACATCATGCTGGATCAGCCTCTCAATTCGCTTGGCATTGCCAAGGCCCCCCGCGACACGCGGGTGGTTGTGGCGATGTCCGGAGGGGTGGATTCGTCCGTGGTGGCCGCGATGCTGGCAGACGAAGGCTATGACGTGGTTGGCGTCACCTTGCAGCTTTACGATCACGGCGCTGCACTGGCGAAAAAAGGTGCGTGCTGCGCAGGGCGGGACATTCACGATGCGCGGCGGGTGGCGGACACCATGGGCTTTGCGCATTATGTGCTGGATTATGAAAACACGTTCCGCGAAGCGGTGATCGAAGAATTCGCCGATGCCTATCTGGCGGGGGCAACCCCGGTGCCCTGCATCCGCTGCAACGAACGCGTGAAATTCAAGGATCTGCTGGCGACCGCGCGTGATCTGGATGCAGATTGCATGGCTACGGGCCATTATATTCAACGCAAACAGGGTATTGCGGGGCCAGAACTGCACCAGGCGGCGGATGCGGCGCGCGATCAGAGCTATTTTCTGTTCTCGACCACGCCGGACCAATTGGCATACCTGCGCTTTCCGCTTGGCCATCTGGGCAGCAAGGCGGAAACGCGGGCGCTGGCGGCGAAATACGGCCTGCCGGTGGCCGACAAGCCCGACAGTCAGGACATCTGCTTCGTCCCGAACGGCAATTACGCAGCGGTGATCGAAAAGCTGCGGCCAGGGTCGGCCGATCCGGGTGAGATTGTGGATCTGGCCGGAAACGTGTTGGGCACCCACCGCGGCGTGATCCACTACACCATCGGACAGCGCAAGGGTCTGGGGATTGGCGGTCTGGAAGACCCGCTTTATGTGGTGCGGCTGGATGCCGACACCCGGCGCGTGGTGGTCGGTTCGAAAGAGGCGCTGTCCACCCGCATGGTTCCGGTGCGCGAGATCAACTGGCTGGGCGATGAGCCGTTTGATTCGCAGCCCGAATGGCACCTGTCGGTCAAGGTGCGTTCCACCCGCGCGCCGCGCAGCGCAATTCTGCGGCCCCTTTCCGCCACGACCGCGGAAGTCGAACTGATCGCGCCTGAAGACGGGATCGCGGCGGGGCAGGCGTGCGTATTCTATGACCCGGACAGCAGCCGCATCTATGGCGGTGGCTGGATCTGGAAGGGCCGGTAGGCGTTTCGCGCGGCCCTTTTTCACGCGCAATTCACGCCGGTCGCTGATGGCGCGGCCTATAATCGGTGATGTGGGGTGGCCAGGCGTTCAGCCGCGCAACATCAGCCCGGGTGTCCTGATCCGCCGCCGCATGACCGGAATTGATCCGGGATCACATCTTTGACCGGAGGCTTTGCGATGTCCACGCATTTCAGGATGACAGATCTGTTGGCAAACCCGACGCGGGTCGAGGCAGCGTTGCAGGACGGGGTCGCGTTTCGGGTGACGGCGGCCGAAGCCATGCTGTTCCAGAAGCACCTGACGGGTGCAATCTGGACGGCGCAGACGATCCGCCTGACAACCGATCTTGCCCATATCATGGCAAAGGGTGGCCACGTGGTGGTGCCAGCGGCGGCGCTGGCCAGCTTTGGCGCGACACTGGTGTTCGATCAGGGCAGCGGGATCGGCCTTGTCACGGGGATCGTCTCGACGACGGTCGTGGTGGTGGCCGTCGCTGCGGCCGCCGTGATCGGCTTTGCCATGGGGCATCTGGGCCCTGAAGCACGCATCGGGGCGCTGATGGTGGTCAATGACGGTGGCACGGTCACACTCAGTGCCGCGGATGAGGCGTGACACGATGGAGCATATTCGTCTTGCAGATCTCTGCCAGATTGCCCGAAGTCATGCGCCCGGCGCGACGGCCCTGTGGACCCAAGGTCACCCGATCCGCTTTGGCCCCGAGGATTGCGCGCAGGCATTGACTGCATTGCGCGACGCCGACCTTGGGGATGACTGCCGCGCGCTGATCGCGGCCGTTGCGCAACAGATCCGCCCGGCACAGCCCGGTGTTGTTCCCGATGCGCTGCTTGCCGCCGTCATCGGCCACGCGGCGCAGTCACGGCCGGGCAGGTCGCGACGTCGGCCGCTGGATGAAATCGGGGCAGCGGTGGCGATTGCGGGGTTGCTGCGGGCAACGCACGCCCAGCCTGCAGCCGGCACCATAATGCGCCGCCGCGACCGGCGGGTTACCATCACTTTTTACGAAATCCGGGCCTCCGAGCAGATATCCGATGTCTGGTAAGCTGTCACCACCAACCACGACGGCGCCAGGTATCCGCCGGGTGGATATCGTGGTTGATGGCAGTTTTGTCATGGTGTCGCCGGGCGTAGCGGCGTGGCTGGCGGGCCGGGTGACGCCAACCGGCAACCAGCCGACGCGACCCGTTGATCTGTCTGCCAAGAACCGGAACCTCTGGGCGCTGTGATCTGAACCGGCCGTCAGGCGCGGTTGATCGCCCCCAGCACCGACCGCGCGGCGCGCAGGCCGGGGGCGTCGCCACCCCGGCCGAGGCGCGCCATGGTGACATCCATCGCAGCCTCTTGTGCGGCGCGGGCGGCCCCGTTGGTCATCAGATCCAGCAACGCAGGCGCGATCAGGGCTGGCGTACAGCGGTCACCGATGAATTCGGGGACCACGCGGCTGTCGCTGACAAGGTTGACCAGCGTCACCGTGTCGATCAGTGCCGCGCGGCGCATCAGCCACAGGGTGACGGGATTCATGTCATAGGCGACGACCATCGGGCAGCGGTTGGCGGCGAGTTCCAGCGACACCGTGCCCGACGCGGCAAGGGCCACGGTGGCATTGGCAAAGGCCTGACGCTTTTCATCTGCATCTTCGATGATATCAGGGGCGATGGGCCAATCACGGGTCAGATCGCGCACCAGTGCGGCCACACCGCGCACGGTGGGCAAGGCCGCGCGGGCGGTGGGATGGACCATCTTCAACGCCGCCAGTACCCGGCCAAAGACCGGGATCAGGCGCGCGACTTCGGATCGGCGCGACCCCGGCAGGGTCAGGATCAGAGGGCTGGACTGCGGTTTGCCGATCGCCAACGATTCGGCCACAACAGGGTGGCCGACAAAGTCGCAACTCATGCCATGCGCGGTCATATAGGGCGGCTCGAACGGCAACAGCGCAAGGACGTGGTCGATGAACCGCGCCATCGCGGCTGCGCGTCCGGGGCGCCAGGCCCAGA
>JAYSSN010000281.1:0-3548 GCA_043720555.1 Rhodobacterales bacterium
AGTGTGCGCAGGGTGGCCATCAGATCGGGGCCAGCCTGCCGCAGGGCCTGCCCGATGGCGATGCCACCGGTTTTCCGGGGCTCGTGCACCCACAGAAAGAACGGGATCATAAAGACGATGTACCAGATCGCCGTCAGCGGCCCGACAGCCCGGGTGCCTTCGCGCAGTGACGGGTCAAGGCCAAAGATCGGCGGAATGCCCAGCAGCGTCTTGCCCCCTGTCGCATCGTCAAACAGCGCCAGCATGATAAGCAGCGTCAAAAAACCGCCGACATAGCCAAAACCAAAGCCCGCCCCCGAGACGCGGCCGAGATCCTTTGTGCCGACCAGGTCAGGCATCATTGCGTTGGTAAAACTGGTTGCAAACTCCATCCCGATCAGGCCGATGCCGAAGGCGGCCATGATGAACCAGACGTTGAAATCGCCCGGGATCGCATACCACAGGCCCCATGCGCCCAGCACATACATCAGCGAAAACAGCCAGATGAACCGCATGCGCCCGCCTGTGCGGTCGGCAACGGCGCCCAGCAAGGGCGATGCGATGGCAATGACGAACCCCGCCGCCGCCACGCCATAACCCCAGACGGCCTGGGCGGCACTGCCATCGCCCATGATGGACGCGATGTAGGGCGCAAAGACAAAGGTCAGCAACAGGGTGTTGTAGGGTTGGCTGGCGAAGTCAAAGAAATACCAGCCCCAGATGCGCCGCTTGTTGTCCGCCATGCTCTGCCCCTGATGTTTTAAGCGATGAAGCCTGAAATCCTGCCTGCGCGCAAGGATCACCGCTGCGGTGGCCAGGGGCGCGTGGCGTCGGATGCGACCCAGGCTTGCACCCAATCGGGCAGGGCGGGGCTTTGATCGGGATAGCCCAGGGCCACCAGCGCCTGCGATGGCGGCACAATGCCGCCTTTGCCCACGATGGCGGCGCGCAGCAGCATGTGGCTGGTGCAGTCTTCGCCGCGCCACAGGCTTTGTTCCATATAGAAGAAGCGTCCGTCCCAGCCGACACATCGGCTGACCATCGTCACGCGGGTGAACAGCGTCAGGCGGCGGCGATACCGGGTGGTATTCCCCGCGACCGTCAGACCCCAGCCTTTGGCGCGGATGTCCTTGCTGAGTCCCGTCCGCATGAACAGCGCGATCCGCCCCAGATCGAACAGGGTCAGCGTGCGGCCATTGTTCAGCTCGCGCCACGGATCGAGGTCTTGCGGCCAGATCCGGTGGGTGGACACATGCGTGCCCAGCAGCAGCAGGCGCGGGGCGCGGCGGAACTTCAGAATTTCCTTGGCGAGGCGGATATAGGGATACATGGCGTCTCCGGATTTACGCATGACGTTGATGCCCGGCGGCATAACGTCAAGGGGAACGCGGCGGAACAGAGTTGCCCTTGGTTGGGTTGCAGGCTACCTGTGACACAAATCCTAGTAGTGTCGGAGGTAAAATTGGCCAGCCCGCTTCAACTCGTCTTCAACTTCGTGTGGTTCATCATTCTGGCCCATGTGATCATGAGCTGGCTTATCAACTTTCAGGTGCTGAACTTGCGCCAGCCGATCGTTGCACAGATCTGGGACGGGCTGAACCGGATTGTCGAGCCGATTTACCGCCCGATCCGGCGCATGCTGCCGCCCATGGGCGGGATTGATTTCGCGCCGCTGGCGGCGATTTTTCTACTGTATACGATCGAATATGTTCTGGTGCGTTACACCGGGCTGATGTGACGCAGCAATGACGTCACCCGAGGTTCTGCTGTCGCGCATCTTTGGCTTTTCCGGGTTCCGTCCCGGTCAGGCCGAGATTGTGGATGCCGTTACCGCCGGGCGCAACACGCTGGCAATCATGCCGACGGGGGGTGGAAAATCGCTGTGTTTCCAACTGCCTGCATTGTGCCGCGATGGGGTGACGGTGGTCATCTCGCCGTTGATCGCGCTGATGCGGGATCAGGTCCGGGCGCTGAAGGCGGCGGGGGTCGAGGCGGGGGCGCTGACATCGGGGAATACCGAGGAAGAGACGGAGGCGGTGTTCGCCGCGCTGGACGCCGGGCGGTTGAAGCTGCTGTACATTGCGCCCGAGCGGCTGGCGGCGGGGGCGACCTTGCCCATGCTGCGGCGGATCAATACCACGATGATCGCGGTCGACGAGGCGCATTGCGTCAGCCAGTGGGGGCATGATTTCCGCCCCGACTACCTGCGCATCGGTGAATTGCGCCGGGCGCTGGGCGTGCCTTTGGCCGCGTTCACGGCCACGGCGGATGAAGAGACGCGGGCCGAGATCGTGACGCGGCTGTTTGATGGCGTGGCACCGGACATCTTTTTGCGCGGGTTTGACCGGCCGAACATCCATCTGGCGTTTGCTGTCAAAAACAACCCCCGCGATCAATTGCTTGGCTTTGCAGCGGCGCGGCGGGGACGGGCGGGGATCATCTATTGCGCCTCCAAGGCGCGAACCGAAACGATCGCGCAAGCGCTGCGCGCAGCAGGGCATGCGGCGTGCCACTATCATGCGGGGATGGACCCGGAGGATCGGCGGCGCGTCGAAATCCGGTTCCAGCAAGAGGATGGGTTGATCGTCGTGGCGACGGTTGCGTTCGGGATGGGGATCGACAAACCGGACATCCGCTGGGTCGCCCATGCCGACCTGCCAAAGTCGATTGAATCGTATTATCAAGAGATTGGCCGCGGTGGGCGTGATGGCACGGCAGCCGAGACGATGACGCTCTATGGCCCGGATGATATCCGCTTGCGGCGCAACCAGATTGACGAGGGGTTGGCGCCGCCCGACCGGAAGGCGGCGGATCATGCGCGACTGAATGCGCTGCTGGGGCTGGCCGAGGCGATGCAGTGTCGTCGGCAGGTATTGCTGGGGTATTTCAACGAAGACACACAGCCTTGCGGGAACTGCGATCTGTGCGACCGCCCGGTTGATGTGTTCGACGCGACCGAGGCGGTGCGCAAGGCGCTGTCCGCCATTCTGCGCACCGGCGAGTGGTTTGGCGCGGGCCATCTGATTGATATCCTGACCGGGAATGCGACCGCCAAGGTGCGCGAAAAGGGACATGACGCGCTGCCCACGTTTGCGGTCGGGCGCGACCTGTCCAAACCCGCGTGGGGCGCGGTTTTCCGGCAGATGATGGGGCGCGACCTGATCCGCCCTGATCCGGATCGCTATGGTGCCTTGCGCATGACCGATGCCGCCCGGCCCATTCTGCGCGGTGAGGCGGGGATCAGCCTGCGCCGGGATACGATTGCGTCCGCCGTCCCGCGCGTGGCGGTCAAAACTCTGGTATCTGAGGATGATGCGCCGCTTTTGTCGGCGTTGAAGGCCAAACGCCGGGCGCTGGCCGAGGCGGCCGGGGTGCCTGCGTATGTCGTGTTTCCGGACCGGACGTTGATCGAGATGGCCGAGCGGCGGCCTGCCAGTCTGGACCAGATGATGGGGATCACCGGGGTGGGGGCGAAAAAGCTGGAAAGCTATGGTGCGGCGTTTCTGGCCGTCATTACCGGGGCTGAAAGCGGGACAATGCACCCGGCGCGGCGGCGACTGGTGGGGCAG
>JAYSSN010000282.1:0-9258 GCA_043720555.1 Rhodobacterales bacterium
TGCATCTTCAGCTTCTGTGACTTGCAGCCGGGCTGTTCCACCACGATCCGGAAGGTCGCCGCCGACGATTGCCAGGTGGACATGGCGCTGGCAATCGCGCCGGTCACGGTGGCCTTGTTTGCAGCCTCGGTCGCGCCGTTGGTATAGGCCAGCGAGAAGGACTTCCTGATGGTGACAGTGCCGCCTTCTTCGGTGCGCACGATGTCGATCTTGCATTTGTTGGTCAGGCTGTTGGAATGGGAGTAGCTGGTGGTGAAATAATTGGAAAAGCCGTTGGTATTCACATCGCCCTTGGCCGGGCAGGCACAGCAGGGGGCCGTCCCATCGGCACCGCCGGACGGGGGATTGGCGGGCAGCGTGCCGGACGGGGGTTTGGGGGCGTCACCGCACATGGCTAAGTCTCGCCCTCGGATGCGATCCGCATGCGCCTGGCGCGTTTCAGGGCGTAGGCCCCGATCTGGAGCATCGCATCATCGGGGGTGGGGCCTTCGCGCAGCAGGTCGGCGGCCCAGGGGAACAACGGATCGGCAGCAAAGCGGTAGCCGATCACGTAGGACAGGATTTGCGCCACGCATTGACCTGCCTCGGTCGCCACAGCCGCGGCAGTATTTTCGGCGGCAGTCTGCTTCAGGAACGCCCCCAGCCGCGTCCGGTCATCCGGGGCCAGATGGCGCGAGGCGCGGTCCAGCATGGCGCCGGTTCTGGTCCTGGTCAGCGCAGCCCAGCCACCTCCCGACGCCAGATCGGCCTCCAGTTCCGCCATCAGGGTTTTCCACAGGCTGAACACATCGATGCCATTGCCGAACTGACGGGCAAACTCCGCCGGAAAGGCGCGTGACAGGGCAACCATGCGGCCCTGGCCTTCATGCCGGAAGATGTGCACCAGGTCGGGAAAGCGGTTCGAGGTATGGAACCAACTGCCGAAGTGGCACATGATGTAGAGAAGGTAGGTGAACTCCTCTTTGAAGCTGAGCGCGAAAGTATCGCCTTCGCGCAGCACGTGATCGACGATGGCATCCAGTTGCGCGGGTTCAAACGTGCCAAAGCGGACCTTGTCATAGCGCAGCATCCAGGCCTTCAGCTCGGTCCGGAAGCGCCGCCGGGTGCCATCTGCGATGATCTGGCTGTCGCGTTCCGTCAGCATGGAAAACGCCGGCGCAGGCGTGGGTCCGTCCGCTGTCGGCATAAAGCAGACGGCCTGCCCGTCACCCGCCGGAATGGCTATGATCGCCTGCACGGCATGGTCGGTGCGCGTCTGAAAGAATTGCGCCACGCGTTCGGGCCATGTGCTGATGCCGGTGAAGTACACCTGCGCGGCGCGGGGATCGTAAAAACGGAAATAGACGTTGCCGCCGCTTTCGCTGCGCGGATTGGTGAATTTGCGGAAATGTGCCCACAGCGCGTCAATGGACCCGCGCGAGCGCACGAAGATGCCGGCATCGGCACCCCAGAGATGCCAGCGTGCATCGCCTTTGGTAAAAAGATGCCGGGTAAAGCTGCTTTCGGGGTCCAGCCGCACAATCCAGGGGGCCACATCGCGCAGGCGTTCAAACGCCTCGCCCTGATAAAGACAGCGGTTTTCCAGCGCCCACCCGGACAACATGTCGGCCAGCCCCCTGATCCGGGCGGCATCGAGGATGGCAAAGGTGCCCAGGGGCGGGACGGCCGCAGCTTTGCCCCCCGCCGCCGCGATTTCGGCAGGGGTCGGCTCGGGCTGGCCGAACAGCACGTGGGTCAGGGCATCGGGCACGCAGGCCTTGGCATGGATGCCCCGCTGATCGCCAAGCGGTTCGACATCGGCAATCGTCGCCACCAGCAGTGCCACAGGGGCGCTTGTCGTCGCATCACCGGGGCCGGTGGTCTGCGTGCCGGTTGATGTCCAATGATCGAATTCTTCGGGCGGCGTCATCATGCCCCCCCCGGCCGTTGCGCAATATGGGTCACGGTCGTCAGCGTGCCAGCCGCGGTTATTCCGTACTGAAATCCAAAGACCATGTTCACGCCATACGAGATCAGGCGTTCTGGCGGGCACACAAAAAATCATTCGCCCTGAGGAACGCGAATAAGCCTCAAGTCAAAAAAACGTTTATAAATTGTAGCCGGGATTGGCCTGTATTTCAATCATGCAGAACGCCCGGTGCGGCAGCGCCAGCGATGTGCCAAGCCAACGGATTTACTGCAAAAGTAGCCAGGCGAGCGGCCCTGGCCCTGGCTGCGGAAAAGCAAACACCCCCGGATCAGTACCGATCCGGGGGTGGCGATTCTGCAACATTTGATCGTCAGACGGCTTTCTTAAGCGCCTCGACCAGATCGGTCTTTTCCCACGAAAACCCGCCATCCGCGTCGGGTGCGCGGCCAAAGTGGCCATAGGCGCTGGTGCGGGCATAGATCGGGCGATTGAGGCCAAGATGCGTGCGGATGCCACTTGGCGTCAGATCCATCACCTGGGCCACAACCGTTTCGATGCGCGCGGCATCGACCTTGCCGGTGCCATGCGTATCGACGTAAATCGACAGGGGTTTGGCCACGCCAATCGCATAGGACACCTGCAGGGTACAGCGGTCGGCTAGACCTGCAGCAACGATGTTCTTGGCCAGATACCGCGCCGCATAAGCGGCCGACCGGTCCACCTTGGTGGGGTCCTTGCCGGAAAACGCGCCGCCGCCGTGCGGGGCAGCACCACCATAGGTATCCACGATGATCTTGCGGCCCGTCAGACCCGCGTCGCCGTCAGGCCCGCCGATCACGAAGGTGCCGGTGGGGTTCACATGCCACTGAGTCGACTCGGTGATCCACTCACGCGGCAGCACTTCGCGGATGTAGGGTTCGACGATGGCGCGGATATCGGCGCTGGTCTGGCTTTCAAGCGCGTGCTGGGTCGACAGCACGATTGACGTCACCTCGACCGGCTTTCCATTTTCATAGCGCACCGAAAGCTGCGATTTGGCATCCGGGCGCAGGGTGGGTTCCTGACCTGATTTGCGCGCCTCGGCCAAACGCCGCAGGATGGCATGCGCGTACTGGATCGGCGCCGGCATCAGTTCGGGCGTTTCATTGACGGCATAGCCGAACATGATGCCCTGATCGCCCGCGCCGCCGACACCCACCACCCCTTGCGAGATGTGGGCGGATTGTTCGTGCAGGAAGTTCAGCACGTGACAGGTGTTCCAATGAAACTTTTCCTGTTCATAGCCGATATCGCGGATCGCATCACGTGCGATCTGGCCGATGCGGCCCATGTAGTCTTTCAGGCGTTCCTGATTGGACAGGCCGACCTCGCCACCGATGACGACAAGACCGCTGGTCGCAAAGGTTTCGCAGCCGACGCGGGCATCGGGTTCCTCGGTCATCAGTGCATCAAGCACCTCGTCCGAGATACGGTCACACAATTTGTCGGGGTGGCCTTCGGATACGGATTCTGAGGTGAAGACATAGTTCTGTCGGGTCATGGGAAGTGCTCCGTTAGGTGAACCGCGTCACGCCAGGAAGCCGTTGTGAGCGGAGAATGGCGTTGCCTATAGGCCGGGGTGGGATGCGTCAAGCGGCCTTGTGCCGGGCGCCCAAGATCAGCCCAAGGGCGAGTCCCGCCAGCAACAGCAGCACCGGGGTTTCACCATAGCGCGCATAGGGTGGGGCGGGCAGCGTGCCGGGGACGCGCGCCACATCCAGAAACGCGGCTTGCCCGAATGGCAGCTGGTCCAGAATGCGCCCCTGCGCATCGATCACCGCCGTCACCCCGGTATTGGCGACGCGGATCAGCGGCATGCCTTGTTCGATGGCGCGAAACCGCGCCTGTGCCAGATGCTGCCATGGCCCGGTCAGGGTGCCGAACCACGCGTCATTGGTGATCTGCAATATCCAGTCGGCGCGCGCCGGTGCCGCACGCAGGTCTTGAGGAAAAACCGCCTCATAGCAGATCAGCGGCAGGATAGCGCCAAGACCCGCGCCGAGGCTCATGACCTGCGGGCCGGGGCCTGCGGAATAGCCATTGCCGATCTGGCTGGCAAACGCGCGAATGCCGAACCAGTCATAGGCCAGGTCGCCGTAGGGGATGTATTCACCAAACGGTACCAGATGCGCCTTGTCGTAATACTGGCTGACCGTCCCATCCGCCGCAATCAGGGCCATCGTGTTCCAGGCTTGGGCGCCACTGACCCGCTGCATGCCCACGATCACCGGGCGGCCTCCGGCGGCGGCAGCTATCAGCTGGCCGACTTCGGGGTTGCCATCCATCAGATAGGGCACGGCGGTTTCGGGCCAGATCGTCAGATCCGCCACCGGCTGCGACTCCGTAAAGGCCAACTGGCGATCGAAAATGGTGCGGGCCTGGGCGGGTTGCCATTTCAGCTGCTGCTCGGCGTTGGGCTGAACAAGGCGCAGCGTGATGGCGCGGGCTGGACCGGGCTTCAGATCAAGCCGGGCGATGCCAATCGCAAAAGCGGCGATCGCGGCGATGCCAACAACCGGCACGGCCCAGCGGCGGGTGATGGCGGGCACCGCTGCCGCCAGCAGGGTCAGCAACGTCAACCCGTTTGGCCCGATATACGCGGCCAGTTGCGCCACGGGTGTGTCGATCCACATATGGCCGGGAAGTGCCCAGGGAAACCCGGTCAGCACATAGCCGCGGGACAGCTCCATCGCGGCGAGGGCGGTGACAAAGGCCAGAGCACGGTGCCGCGACCTGCAGGCGATCCCGCCTGCAAGGGCCCAGAACAGGGCGAGGCCAAAGGCGATACCCAGCAGGGCAAAGGGTGCCATCCACCCATGGCGCACCGGATCCACCAGGAAAGGCGAGACGATCCAGCTGAGGGCGGCCGCAAAATAGGCGGCCCCGCCCAGCCATGCTGCCCAGACCATCCCGGCGCGGGTGTCGGCGCGCGCAACGGCATGGATCAGCACACATAGCGCCGGGAACGCCAGCCAGACCCAGCCCAGCGGGGCCTGCCCGGTGGCCAGCACCACGCCAGCCGCGATGGGCAGCGACAGCTTGCGCCATCCCGGAAATCCCAGTGTCATGCTGCGGTGACGCCCACCTGTGGCAGCCGAACGCGCAGCCGTTTGATGCGGCGCGGATCTGCATCGACGATTTCAAACTCCACGCCCGATTCGTGGCTGATAACCTCGCCCACCCCCGGCACCCGGCCGGTGCGCAGAAAAACAAGGCCGCCGAGCGTGTCGATATCGTCATCCTCGTCCAGATCATGCAGGTCCATGCCGATGGCGGCCTCGAACGTCGCAAGCGGCGTCATGGATTGCACCAGATAGACGCCCGGTTTTTCCTCTTTCCACAGGATGCCTTCGTCTTCGTCATGCTCATCCTCGATCTCGCCGATCACCGTTTCGATCAGGTCTTCGATGGTGACAAGGCCATCGACCCCGCCATACTCATCAATGACCAGGGCCAGATGGATGCGTTCCTTCTGCATCTTCTGCAACAGCGCCCCCACGGGCATCGACGGGGCGGCAAACATGATGGGGCGCAGCAGTTTGCGCAGCGAATAGCGGGTCGTCGCGCCAAACCCCTGCTGGATTGCCAGATCCTTGAACAACACCAGACCCTGGGGATGATCCATGGTGCCCTTGTAGACCGGCAACCGCGAATAACCGCTTTCGCGAAAGACGTTGACCAGTTCTTCAAGCCCGATCGTCAGGGGGACGGCGACGATTTCGGCCTTTGGTGTGGCCACATCATCCACGCGCAGGCGGCGCAGGTTCAGGATATGGGGGGCGTCCGTCGTCGCCGCGGGGGCCGGGGCGGGGGCCACGTCCATCAGATCGCTGGCGGCTGCGGGTGAGAATGCGCTGATCAGGCGCCCGAGAAGCCCGCGTTGCGGAGGCTCGGTTCCGTCGTCTGGGTTGGCGTCCGCTATTGCGGGTAACCCGTCGTTACTACTGCCCATCGGTCCTTCTGTCCTATCCGCCGCCTGTATGGCCGCAATGCCTAGTATGGATCAGCCACCCCAAGGCTGGCAAGTATGCGCGCTTCGGTTGTCTCCATCAAGGCGGCGTCCGCATCGTCGATATGGTCGAACCCCAGCAAATGCAGGATGCCATGCACGATCAGATGGGTCACATGGGCGTGCAGCGTCTTGTTCTGTTCGGCGGATTCGCGCGCACAGGTGTCATAGGCTATGGCAATATCGCCGAGCTCGCCGGGATCGTCCGGGTTGGCATCCGGCAGATCGGGCATGGTGCCGGGGGTATCCGCACTGCGTTCTTCGGAGGGCCATGACAGCACGTTGGTCGGCTGCGGCTTGCCGCGGAAATCGGCGTTGAGCGCGGCAATGCGGGTATCGTCGCAGGCCATGAGTGCGATCAGATAGCCCGAGGTCGGCAGGCCAAGCGTGGCGAAGGTCGCCTTTGCGGCAACCTCGGACAGGGGTTCAAGGCCGAGGGCGGCCCATCTTTGGTCTTCGATGATGCAATCGATGAGTGCGGTCATGGGCCTGTTTGCTGCGCGGGCGGCACTGCCCGCTGCGCCGGTTTAGACCGATCTTTCTGCGAAAGATCAACGGGTGCCCTGCGGCACCCGCCAATTCTTCGCGGAAGAATTGTATCCCCCCGGCTCAGCCGTGCGCTTCGTCCGCCTCATAGGCTTCGATGATCCGGCCCACCAGCGGATGCCGCACCACGTCTTTCGAGGTGAAGTAGTTGAAGGTCACGCCCTTCACACCGGCCAGGATGCGTTCGGCATCCTGCAGGCCCGACGGCGTGCCGCGCGGCAGATCGACCTGCGTGCGGTCGCCGGTGATGACCATGCGGCTGCCTTCGCCAAGACGGGTCAGGAACATCTTCATCTGCATGGTCGTGGCATTCTGCGCCTCGTCCAGCACAACGAAGGCGTTGCTCAGCGTCCGCCCGCGCATGAAGGCCAGAGGGGCGATTTCGATGCGTTTTTCCTCGATCAGCTTTTGCACCTGCTTTTGCGGCAGGAAATCATTCAGCGCGTCGTAAAGCGGCTGCATGTAGGGGTCGATCTTTTCCTTCATGTCGCCGGGCAGAAAGCCCAGGCGTTCGCCCGCCTCGACGGCCGGGCGGCTGAGGATGATCTTTTCCACCGCGCCCGAGATGAACAGCGTCACACCGACTGCCACCGCGAGGTAGGTCTTTCCTGTACCCGCAGGGCCGATGCCAAAGCCAAGCTCGTGTGAGAACAGGTTGGCCACATAGGCTTTTTGCGCCTCGGTCCGGGGTTCGATGGCTTTCTTGCGGGTGCGCAGTTCAACGCCGCCGCCATGAAACATCTCGATCTGTTCGCCGTCACGCATGGCATCGGGCATCGGGCGGCCCAGCCGGATCGCGCCATCGATATCGCCTGCCGCCACGCTGCGCCCGCCTTCGAGACGGGCATAGAGCGAGCGGATCACCGCAGCCGCCTGTTCGCGCGCGCCCCTGTCCCCGATCACAGCCAGCCTGTTTCCGCGCCTTAATATGTGAACCCCCATCTGGTGTTCGATCTGGGCAAGGTTGCGGTCGAATTCGCCGCACAGATCAATCAGCAGTCGGTTGTCGGGGAATTCCAGAAGCGTTTCCACGATGTCTTCGGCTTTCGGGGGGGTCAGCGCGCTGATGCCCAACGGGTGCTCCTTCTCTGCAGGATGGACAAGGTTGATGGTGCGACTTCGGTGGCGATCTGGCAAGAGATTTGGCGTCGCCATGGGCCACGATCACTCAGTTTTGTGCCATTATCGTGACGGGTTTCCAAAAAACCTGCACAGACAAAAAAGGCCGCACCCTGAGGTGCGGCCCTTGTCATCTGCTGCGGCTGCGCCGTCATGGATTGGGATCCATCGGAATACTGGGCCCGGACACGCGGTCTTCGATCCCTTCTGTGCTGGTCTGAAGGTTCCCGATGACAGTGCCCGGCGGATACTTGTTGTCGCAGACCGGCAGACCTGTACGGGGGTTATAACGGGGTGTCGAATATCCTTCGAGCCCGTCATCGATGATCCAGTTCTGGCAGCCATCGGGATCATAGGCGATCGCCGCTTCGCCGTTCTTCAGTACACCGGGATCCCGGCCCTGATCCTGCCCGGTGGCAATGACCGACTGGCTGCCCTTGTACCGCTCGGTGCCTTCAAAGCCGCCGCAGGCCGCCAGGAACAGACCGGTCGTGCTCAGCAAGGCTATTCTTACCAGTTTCATTATCACCCTCACGGCCTGTAACAGACGACTTCGACGCGCCGGTTGCGCGCCATGCCTTCTGCGGTGTTGTTCGTGGCAATCGGGTGACGCTCACCATAGCCCACTTCGCGTTCGACGGCCGCCCCCACTGACCGCGCCACGCCAGCCACGGCTGCAGCGCGGCGGTCGGACAGGCCCTTGTTGTAGCTGTCAGAAGCAGCACTGTCGGTGTGTCCATAGATCGCATAGCCGAAGGCGCCTTCAGACCGGAAGAACTGCGTCAGGCGCGCACGTCCCTGATCCGTCAGGCGGTCGCTGTCGGTCTGGAACAGGACGTCCGTGCTTTCCCGCAGGCATGCATTCCGCTTCATGCAGACCGGCTTGCCTGTTTGCGGGTTGCGGCGCGGCACCATGTAGCCTTCTTCGCCACCATCCGCCCACCAGTGCTGGCAGCCGTCATTGTCGATCCACAATCCCCATTCGATGACGCCGGTGACCTGGGGTTGCGACTGCGCCGTCGCGGTCGTCGCGAAAGACAAACCCACCGCGACCGCGACACCGGCACCCATCATCCCGACGGCTTTGCGTAACATGTGCACGACCGCAACTCCCCCACAACATTCGTATCATATTAGCACAGATGTGCCGCCGGGACGCCATAATGTAAAGCAAAATATATGGTCAGAAACCGATGCGGGAACTACCTGTTGCGCAATCAACTAGAAATTGCTGCACTCAAGATGTCTGTCTGTGGAGTAGTGCCGCCTGCCGCGTCAGCTAATTCTGACCCCGGCCAACGAGTTGGCAGATGATGCCAGAATCCGCACCTGCACAAGGTCACCCGGCTGTCCGTGCGGATCATCCACGTGCACGGCTTGCAGGTGATCGGACTTGCCGACCATCTGCCCCGGCATCCGGCCGGCTTTCTCATACAACACACCCACGGTGCGCCCGACCATCGCCGTCTGTGCGCTGCGTTGCTGCTGGGTCAACAGGGCCTGCAAATCCTGCAAACGGGCATCGGCCACATCAGTTTCCACCGCGGTCTTCTCGGCTGCGGGTGTGCCGGGGCGGGCGGAGTATTTGAAGCTGTAGGCGGCACCATAGCCGACATGACGGATCAGATCGACCGTG
>JAYSSN010000283.1:0-3547 GCA_043720555.1 Rhodobacterales bacterium
CCATCCTCGGTCATCCCGGGTTAGTGCCCAGAGATAACCGGTCTTGGTTTTGCCCGCTCCGGGGTCCAGCACCGGGGCGCGCGTCTCATCCATGAAGAGTCTGGTTGATCGCTTGAGGTGGACCAGCATCCGGTCGACGACGGGAGCAAGATGGAAGCCAACCTTGCCGCACCATGTCGCAAGCGTTGAGCGGTCGAGATCGACGCCACCACGGGCATAAATCTGTGACTGGCGGTAAAGCGGCAAGTGATCCGCGTATTTGGAGACGACGATGTGGGCCAAGGTCCCCTCGGTCGGCAAGCCACCTTCGATCAACCTGGCGGGCGCGGACGCCTGCAGCACACCACCATCACAGCGGCGGCAGGCATATCGGGGGCGGATCGTGACGATGACGGGGCTGGGATTGGCAGGTGTCGAACGTGAAGAGGTTTCTGAAAGAGTTGGAGGGCGCGTCCCCGGCAAACGAGTGGATTTTGTGGAAACCCCCGGCGGCCATTTCTTGCTGCCGGGGGCCGCTTATCGCAACATAACGTGCAAGTCCTGCGTTGAATTCCGCAAACCGCAGCCCCGACGCGCAAATGCAAACCGAAGGAAAATAGCCAGTTTGCGACTACCGGAAATCGCGAAACTCAACAGCTAAATTAGGCACGGAGACTTGCCCCCTGAGCCTTCCGAGAATTGACATATCACGCGCACTCTGGAATATTTATGCAGTGAACCAAAACATGATCCGGCTCATCGAGCATCCTCTCGCATACCGTTTCTTTTTTACAGGCCGCCGTGGGCATGGGCCATTGATGATCTGAGTTCCGACAAGGCATCCGATGCATGGACCTAACCGAAGACGACATCAGCCGGGGCCGTGACGCCGAAACTCCGTCTGCCATACCTGCCAAAGGGTGGAAGGATGTGTTCTGGCGGGTCTGGAAATCTCTGACTCAAGACCACGTCATGATGATTGCAGGCGGGGTGACGTTTTATCTTCTTCTCGCCCTTTTCCCCGCCATTGTTGCTTTCATGTCTATTTACGGCATCTTTCTTGATCCTGCCACGGCGGTAGATCATGCCCAGTCACTACGCGGAGTTGTGCCGCCTGCCGCGGTGGACATGATCGCGGAACAGCTTGCGCGTTTGTCAACAAAACAAAGCGATACGCTGACCATTGGGCTGATCCTGTCGTTGATCATCGCGTTCTGGAGTGCGAATGGCGGCGTCAAGGCGATGATCGAAGGGCTGAACTACGCTTATAACGAGCGCGAAAAACGCTCGTTTGTGCGTCTCAACACTGTGGCATTTGCTTTTACGCTGGGCGCTATGGCGCTGATGGTGCTGCTGTTCGTGGCGCTTGCGGTAATCCCGGCCATGTTGGCGGTGCTGAACCTTGGGTCAACGGGCGACCTCGTGATCCGGTTGCTGCGTTGGCCGCTGCTTGTGATGACGCTGGGGCTTTCGTTGACCGTGCTTTACCGCCACGGCCCCAGCCGCCGGTCGCCTGAATGGCGGTGGGTGACCTGGGGCAGCGCCTTTGCAACGATCAGCTGGCTTATCATGTCGATCGCCTTCACGACCTATCTGGAACGCGTCGCCAATTTCAACGCCACCTACGGCGCGTTGGCGGCCCCGATCGGCTTTCTGTTCTGGGTCTGGCTGTCGATCATTGTTATCATTCTGGGCGCCGAGATTAACGGCGAGATGGAACACCAGACGGCAGTGGACACCACCACCGGCCCTGACAAACCAATGGGAAAGCGCGGGGCAGTCATGGCCGATACGTTGGGCGCTCCGTCAGATTAGGATGGGCTACGCGCTGCCTTGGCTGACAGCCGTAAATTGGCACGAATCCATCCCGCGGCTCGCAACAGGCGTAGCGCATTAATGAAGCCTGCCAACTGACATCAACTCTTTTTAGGGCGGGTTCCGGCTCGGATCGAGGCGTAACGATCGACGAAAAAGCTGGTTGCGCCGTGAAGCACTGCCGAGGCGAAAATGGTGTAGGCCACCAATGCCCAGATCTGGTCTTCGTTCACGAACTCCACGTGACCGGTCGCATAGCCGACGTAGTAAATTGATCCGATGCCCCGCACACCAAAAAAGCCGACGAGTAGCCGGTCGCCCGATGGCATTCCTGTGCGCCAGAGAGACATCCATCCGACCAGCGGACGGATGACCAGAAGCAGGCCAAAGGCAATCAATGAGTGCCGCCAATCCAGCACGGGCCAAAGTGCCGGAAGGATTCCGCCCAGCAGCAAAAGTAAAAAGGCCGTCAGGACGTGTTCAATCGCCTCGCTGAACGCATGCAATCGTTTGTGGAAGTGGTGCTTTTCCTGCACACGTCGGCACATCAGACCAGCGGTAAAGGCGCCGATAAAGCCGTAGCCTTCAGCAAGCTCGACGACGCCATAGCACAGTAAAACCGCCCCGAGGGCGAGAACGCCGGGCCCGCTTTTTTCGATTGCGCTGCTGCCCCAACTGGAAAAAAGACTGCGACCCAGAAGCAAGCCGACAAGCGCCCCGACGGCTGTGCCAACCACAATCCGGTAAATCACGTCGCGCAGCACCCAATCTGCGAACCAGGGTGACGGATCGGACCCCTGCGCTGCAAGGATCAGCCCGAGATAGACAAAGGGAAAGGCCAATCCGTCGTTCAACCCGGCTTCGGCCGTCAAGGTGAACCGCACGGGGTGTTCTTTGCCTTCCAGCGGCGGCCCGACCTGCACGTCCCCCGCCAGTACAGGGTCGGTCGGTGACAACACTGCGCCCAAAAGGACTGCACCGGCAAACGTCATTCCGGCGAGCGCCCAGCCAAGGAATGCGATTGCAGCGACAGTCAGCGGCATCGCGATTACAAGCAACCGCACTGTCGGGCTCCAGCGTTTCCAACTGCCGACGTTGTCGATGCGCAGTCCGGTAGAAAACAGCACCACGATGACAACGATTTCACTCGTAATTTCCCAAATGGCCGGAGATTTAGTTGGATCCGGCACCCCAGGCATGCCGGGGACCAAGTTGAAGATCACCGCGCCAAGGATCATCAGCACTGCTGACGAAGACGCCGCCCGTCGAGATATCATGCGTGGCAGCAGATAGGCCACAAAGATTGCGGCGCCCGCAGCGGCCATGAGCACGTGGCTAGGAGACAATCCAAAGAAATCATCACCTTGTGTCATACCTGCCGCCCCTCCCCCTTTTCTGTCGGACTGTTACAGTTTCAATAAGAGAAACGCAATTCTGGCGCGCCGAAGTACAGATACGCAGTTTCTGTAGCCCCGGCTATTCGCGAACGATGGGACGACGGCGGGGACGGTATCTTATGGATATTTGGAAGGTCTATGGAGATGGATTACTGAGCAACTGCCGAGAGTACAGAAGTTTGCCTCAGTCCATGCCTCGATCCACAACCACTTTCCGACGGCGCGCTATCTCCAGAACCGCGACACCTCCAAAACGACCCGAGCTGCCGCTCTCACTGAGTGGCGCGGCCTTCTAACGGCTTCATCGGCAACTGGGGTAGGGGAAACGGAGACTGGTTCGCATTCGTCTTACGGCA
>JAYSSN010000284.1:0-3543 GCA_043720555.1 Rhodobacterales bacterium
CACCGCCAGCAACTGGCCACCGTACATCTTCAGATCCGCAGGAAAGCTCATCGATCCCATGGTGATCAGTTGCGCGCCACCACCAATTGCACAGTTGTCATCCAGACCAACCTGAACGCCCGCTGCACTGGTGATTGACTGGGCGCTGCTGTTTGTGGTTGCGATCACCGCATTCGTCAGAACCACACCCGAGCCGAACTTTATCTTGCAGTCGGTCACGATGACGGCCTTGTTCACGTTGACGCCGTTGCTGATGGTCAGCGACGCGCCGCCCGTGCATCTGAACGTATGGATGCGCCCTGCCGTCAGTTCGTCTTGATCGACGGTCCGGTCACGCAGGACGATCGGTGTCGCACTGGTGATGTAATCCGGATAGTACCGCGAGGTTGAATCCTGAATCCCGGCAATGATCGACGAAATCCGCTTGAGGATGCGGATGTTCCACGATCCTTCGCGCAACGCCGCTGACAGACCTTCGTTGCTGGACATACCGGAATTCGGCAGTTCGAGATCGGCAAGGCTCGTCATCGACACCACAGTGCCGGGTTCAAAATAGTTGTTGCTGTTCAACGACACATGAGTGTTGGAATGAATGCAGAAGCCGTTTGAATAGCTGTTGTTGCTTTGCAGATCGACCACATCTTCGGCCACGAAGCCTTCACGCAGGCAGCTGGGGATATAGGTCACGTAAGTGGCTTTGACCTTCACATCCCATTTGTCCACGCCGACGATCTTGAGCATGTAGGTCGCAACAGCGTTCTCCTTGGCAGAATGCTGCCAGGCGGTGACTTCAACCGCACTGCGCGACGCTTCCCGCGCCACGAACGTCTTGGTATCAGCGTCCCAGTCACCGAACACGATGTCGCCTTCACGGACGATCCGGCCCACTTCAGCCGTGGGCAGGTTGGCGTCCGAGAGCGATAGCGCAGTGGTTCGCGAGTCGGCTGCGGATTTGAACTCGCGCTCCACAAGGGCGGCATGCGCGACCGAATCGGCGGCCATCTGCAACTCGGTCCGCGATGTCATCACATTCGAGACGTCAAGCGCATAGCCACCAAGCACAAGCAGGGCGGCGCAGGTAAACAGGCCATAAACGGTCATCATGCCATCTTCTTTTGCACAGAAGCCCGGAATGCGCCGAATTGTGCCGAGTGGGTTGTCCATTTTATGCCTCTAGCATGTGCTGTGCGTTAACACGCACGTTAAAATCCGACATCCCGCCGAACATGCCCGTTGCCGTCAGGTCTGACGCGGGGATGACAACGGTGCTCGACACCACACCCGCGGTCACGACAGATGTGACGACGGCCGAGGAACTGATCCCCCCGATACGGACCGTGATGTAGTCAATTGTTTGCTGGGACGTCCGCAGCCGACCGATGGAGGTGGCGCGATTGGCATCCTGAAGCACCCGCAGGACTTCGGCCTTGGCACCGAAGATCAGCGAGGCATCTGCAATGAATGCCAGCAGAAAAAGCAGGAAAGGCAACCAGATCACGGCTTCCACCGTGGCGGTTCCTTCCTCGTTTCGTCTGAAACGACCAACAAGACGCATTCGCGAATCATTATGCAGCTTCATCTCACCCTCCAACACATCGGTATCTACCGGAGCAATGCGCGACGAGTTTGGCAAATGAAAGGCGGTTTATGGCAAAATTGGGGTATCTTGTCGGCTCAGATTTACAATCAATCGCGACAGTAAATTTTTTGGCCGGTTCCGAAACTATAGCCCCTTTGACTGATACGTCTGCGCCACGCGGCTGATGGCCACGATATAAGCGGCGACTCGCAGATCTTCCACATCGTTGCGGCCATGCCAGACCTCGCGCATGGCCTGATAGGCACCGCGCATCGTGTCATCGAGGCCAGAGCGGACCAGTTCAAGCTCGCCTGCCCCGCGCAGGTATTTGTCCTTGAACCCCGGGGACAGCGACCAGCCAAGACCCTTGTCGCCGCTCAGACGCTCCAGTTCCTGCACCAGCAGATGGTGGCGCGCCTCTTCGGCGCGGCGCTGCATGCGGCCAAAGCGGATGTGCGACAGGTTCTTGACCCATTCAAAGTAGCTGACCGTCACGCCACCGGCATTGGCGAACATATCGGGGATGATGACCACCCCCTTGGCGCGCAGAATTTCATCCCCGCCAAAAGTGATCGGGCCATTCGCGGCTTCCACGATCAGGGGGGCCTTCACACCGCCTGCGTTGCCCTTGTGGATGACGCCTTCCAACGCGGCCGGGATCAGGATGTCGCAGTCGGCCTCCAGCAGCGGCGTGCCATCTTCGATGTATGTGGCGCCGGCATAACCTTTGATCGTGCCATGCTTGATCATCCATTGATGGATGTCTTCGATGTTCAGGCCCTTGTCATCGACCAGCGCGCCATCGCGTTCAATGGCGGCAATGATCTTGCAGCCATCGTCTTCGCTTAAAAACTTGGCGGCATGATAACCGACGTTGCCCAGACCCTGCACGATGACCCGCTTGCCATCCAGCGTGCCCGACAGTGTGGCATGCGCCACATCCTCCGGATGGCGGAAGAATTCGCGCAGCGCATATTGCACGCCGCGCCCCGTCGCCTCGACCCGGCCCTGAATTCCACCCGCGTGCGGCGGTTTGCCCGTGACGCAGGCCTTGGCATTGATGTCGGTCGTGTTCATCCGCGCGTACTGATCCGCGATCCAGGCCATCTCACGCTCGCCCGTGCCCATGTCGGGGGCGGGCACGTTCTGCGCGGGGTTGATGAGGTCACGCTTGATCAACTCATAGGCAAAGCGGCGTGTGATGAGTTCAAGTTCATGCACATCCCAGGCGCGCGGATCGATGCACAGACCGCCCTTCGATCCGCCAAACGGCGTTTCCACCAGCGCGCACTTGTAGGTCATCAGTGCCGCCAGCGCCTCAACCTCGTCCTGATTGACGCTCAAGGCATAGCGGATGCCGCCCTTCACGGGTTCCATATGTTCGGAATGAACTGACCGATAGCCGGTGAACGTCTCCATCTTGCCGCGCAGACGCACCCCGAAGCGCACGGTGTAGGTGGAGTTGCAGACGCGGATCTTCTGCTCCAACCCCGGGCTCAGGTCCATCAGCGCAACCGCGCGGTTGAACATCAGATCGACCGAGTCACGAAAGCTGGGTTCACCTTGAACTTGCATGCCATTCTCCTTGTCCGGCGCGGCGCGGGGTGTTGCGCCTGGGGCAGACACTAGGCGCGAACCGTAAAGAATTCATCCTGTTTTCTTGCGCCGGACTCTGGAGCAACGATTCGGCATTTTACGGATTTTCGCCGACGCGACGCGCCAACCGGCGCACTGCCGTGCGGCGACAAAGCGTGAAGAAAACGGGTTTTGATCGCCGTTTGCGGACAATCAACCTGGCGCGCGATAATTCTTATGATCAAGGTGGCTTTGTTGCACAAATCGGCTGAGGGGATTCATCTTGTGGATCCAGCGTGATCGCTGGGGTGGATGAGCAAACGGAACACGCCGACCGACAAGACCCTGAACTGGCCCGCCTGTAACAGGGCGCTCAGGCAGACGACGGG
>JAYSSN010000285.1:0-3537 GCA_043720555.1 Rhodobacterales bacterium
GTGGACTATACCAAGTTTGATGGCGGCGTCGGTCTTACGCGGTTTGGTGTTCGCGGCGATTATGCAGCAGGACAGCAGACGGACCTGTATGCCGAGGTAGGATCACTTTCTGCGGACATCGCGGGCATGTCGGGATCCGAAACCTTCATCGGTCTGGGCGCAGAGTTCAACTTTGGTGCAGAGCGCGGTGCCACTTTTGGACGGCGTGGCTTTACCCGCCTGCTGCCTGGACTTTAACTGAACACCAGACGGAAAACACCGGGAGCGAAATGATCGCTACCGGTGTTCCCTGACCGTCTCGATCATCAGCCTCACATTGTCCGGGTTTGCATCCGGCGTGATCCCATGCCCGAGGTTGAAGATATGCGGCCCGCCGCGGAATGCCTGCACCACGCGGCGGGTTTCGCGCACCAGCGCCTCGCCGCCGGTGACCATATGTCCGGGCGCCAGATTTCCCTGCACGCAGCCGGTGGATTGGACGTTTGCGGCGGCCCATTCCGGGCTGACCGAATTGTCGATGGCAACGCAATCAGCGCCCGTGGCGCGTGCGTAACCGATATAGCCATCCCCCGCTTCACGCGGAAAGGCGATGATGGGCAGGCCGGGGTGCTTTGCCTTCAGCGCGGCGATGATCCGGGCCACGGGTTTCACGGCGAAATCGGAAAAGTCCTGCCCCTTCAGTGACCCGGCCCAACTGTCAAACAGCTTTACCACCTCGGCCCCCGCCTGCACCTGCATCGACAGATAATCGATCGTGGCCCCGGTGATCCGGTCGATCAGCGCGCTGAATGTGGCGCGATCCGCCGCTTTCAATGCATGCGCCGGCCCCTGATCCGGCGTGCCGCGCCCGGCGATCATATAGGTGGCCACCGTCCAGGGAGCACCTGCAAAGCCGATCAGGGTCGTCTGGGCAGGCAATTCCCGCGCCAGAATGCGCACCGTTTCATAGATCGGTGCCAGCGTGTCGTGGATCGCATCGCGGGGCTTCAGCGCTGTTACCCCGGCCATATCGGTGATGGTGGACAGCCGGGGGCCTTCGCCCGCCTCGAACCACAGATCCGCCCCCAACGACTGCGGCAGCAAAAGGATGTCGGCAAACAGGATCGCCGCGTCAAAACCATAGCGCCGGATGGGTTGCAGCGTCACCTCTGCGGCCAGATCAGGGTTGTAGCACAGCTTCAGGAAATCCCCGGCCTGCGCCCGCGTTGCGCGGTATTCCGGCAGATACCGCCCTGCTTGTCGCATCATCCAGATCGGCGGCGTGGCCAGGGTTTCACCGGCAAGGGCACGCAGAATGGTCTTGGTCATGAGGCTCTCCTGTTGCCCGTTTCGTCCCTTGGCGCGGGCGGCTTGTCAATAGAAGTTGTCAGCTTTGATTGACAGAGATATGCCATGGCACATGACCCTGACGCTTCCCACCCCCGCCTCGCCCCTGCGCATCGGAACCCGCGGATCGCCCCTTGCGCTGTGGCAGGCGCATGAGGTGCGGCGCTGCCTGATCGCGGCGTTCGCGCTGCCCGAAGACGCCTTCGCCATCGCGGTCATCAAGGTGATGGGCGACCAGATTCAGGACCGCGCGCTGAAGGATATCGGTGGCAAGGGCCTGTTTACCCGCGAAATCGAGGATGCACTGCTGGCGGGCGAAATCGACATCGCGGTGCATTCGATGAAGGACATGCCGACGTTGCAGCCCGACGGGCTGACGCTGGATTGCTATCTTGCGCGCGAAGATGTGCGCGATGCCTTTGTCTCGCCCGGTGTGGCGCGGCTGGCCGATTTGCCGCAGGGGGCGGTGGTGGGGTCATCGTCGCTGCGCCGCCGCGCGCAACTGGCATTGCGCAGGCCCGACCTGACGCTGGTGGAGTTCCGCGGCAACGTGCAGACCCGGATGAAAAAGCTCGAGGATGGCGTGGCGCATGCGACCTTCCTCGCCATGGCGGGGTTGAACCGGCTGGGTCTGGCCCATATGGCTCGCGGCCCGGTCGAGGTGACCGATATGCTGCCTGCCGTCGCACAAGGCGCGATCGGGGTGGAACGGCGGCGGGCGGATGGGCGTGTCGCAGACCTGCTGGCAGCCATTCACGACGGGCCGACGGGGGTGCGCCTTGCAGCAGAGCGCAGCTATCTGGCGACACTGGACGGCTCGTGCCAGACGCCGATTGCCGGGCTGGCGGTGCTGGACGGCGACCAGCTGTGGCTGCGGGGCGAGATTTTGCGTCCCGATGGGTCAGACGCGATTGACGGCGAGGTGCGCGGGGCCGCGACTGACGCCGCCGATCTGGGCCGCGATCTGGCACAGCGGCTGCTGGGCCTGGCCCCGAAGGATTTCTTCAGCTGGCACTGACGGCCCGGCCCCTCAGCGCGCCGCGTCTGCGCGCCACAACCACGCCGCGCCGGCCACCCCCGCGCCCACCGATAACACCGCCACCAGACCGTAGCCTGCAAACAGCGTGCCGACCGCAAAGCAGATGGCGGCCAATGTATCGCCCGTCACCCGTTGCAGGGCCATCAGCGACGCTCCCGTGCCGGGGCGGGCTGACAAAAGGTCTTGCAGATAGGCCATCGGAAAAATCAGAATGACCGACCCGCCGATCGCCGCAGGCACCACCAGCACCCACACCCATGCGCTGCCCGCCAATACCGGCAACAGCGCTACATGCACGCCATAGAGTGCCGTCCCCACAAGGATCAGCAAGGGCCGCGACAGGCCCCGCGTCAGGCGCGGCAGGGCCAGCATGATCGGCACCTCCAGTCCCGCCACGATGCCGATGTACAGTGCCGTATCCCCCGGCCCGCGCCCCGGCGTGGCGGCAAAGATCAGCCCGGCAATCACGATGTAGATCGACATCGGCGCATTCACCGCGCCCAGCGCCAGCACCCGCCATACCAGATGCGGCTGCGCCAGTTCGGCCAGCGCCCCGCGCAGCGTCAGGCCCGATTTCGGATCGTCCCACGTCGTCTGCCCGTCGCGTGGCCAGTCCCGCATGGTTACCCCCAGCATCCCTGCGGCCAGGATCAGTGCTGCCGGATACACCCACTGCACTGCGGCCCCCGCCGCAAAGGCCAGCGACCACAGTGGCAGCACGACGATGAACGGCAGTGCGAACAGCGCGCGGATCGTCGCCATCACGCCATCGCGCGCACGCTCGCCGTGGATCGCCGCCGCCTGCCGCGCCATGGCAAAAACCTGTCCCCAGACAGCTCCGCCCAGCGGCATCAGCAGCGCGTGGGCCAGAACGAAGCTGACCGGCGACGGAACCAGCACCATCAGTGCAAGCCCGCCCGCCAGCACCGCCACCGACCCCAGCATGATCCCGCGCCTGCGCGCTGTCTGATCGGCCCGGATGCCCAGCAGAACCGATGTGCTGACCGACAGCACCGTGCTGACAACCAGCACCGCCGCATAGCCCGCATTGCCCAGGCCAAACACGGTCACCCCGAGGGTCGAGATGTAGGGGCCGAACGAACACAGACACGCGCCGTACAGCACCATCAGCAACGCCGCCGTGCGCAGCTGCGGATCGCGGCGGAAGGGGG
>JAYSSN010000286.1:0-9218 GCA_043720555.1 Rhodobacterales bacterium
CTGCGCAACGAACGTTTGGCAGTTGTGTACAGGGGGAGCGGGGATGGCGGCATTGCAACGATTGGTGGCTTATGAGCGGGTGTCGACAGCACGGCAGGGGGCGAGTGGGCTCGGACTGGGCGCGCAGCGCAAAACCATCGAGGATTTTGCGGTATCGCGGGGCGCAGAGGTGCTGGCGCGATTCACCGAGGTGGAGAGCGGCAAACGTGCCGACCGGCCGGAACTGGCGAAGGCACTACTTCTGGCAAAGGTCACCGGCGCGACGCTTGTGATCGCCAAGCTAGACCGGCTCAGCCGGAATGCGGCTTTCCTGCTGGCCCTGCGCGATAGCGGGGTGCGATTTGTGGCCGTGGACATGCCGGAGGCGAATGACCTGACGGTTGGCATAATGGCGCTGGTGGCGCAAGCAGAGCGGGAGGCGATCTCGCGGCGCACCAAAGAGGCGCTGGCTGTGGCCAAGGCGCGCGGGGTGAAGCTGGGCAATCCGAATGGTGCAGTGGCGCTCAGGCGCGCGGGCAAGGGTGGTATGGCGCTGCGGGCCGCGGTGTCGGCGAATGCGGAGGCGTTTGCGCGGGACCTCAAGGCAGTAGTAGCGGACATCCGGGCAACGGGGCATCTGTCGCTACGGTCGATCGCAGCTGAGCTCACGGCCCAAGGGATCAGGACACGGCGGGGCGGTAAATGGGGCGTCGGGAATGTCAAAGGTTTACTTAAGCGAGCCTTAAGGGCGGCACCATCTGTTTGAGCATGGGGAGTTGGCGGCAGTTGACGAATGCATGGCATTCCCAAGTGACGAAAACCTCGTTCTGATCAATCGGGTTCAACGCAAGATCAAGAAGGCTAGTTGGTTCAGTCCAATCTCCACACATGCAGAGAGAAGGCTTTCGATTGATCGAGTTCGCGTAAGGGTTGATCTGAACGTGCCCCTCTGGTATACACTGAAGGATTGTCAATGTGCCTTTTGTGCGACGTCTTTGATGTACTCTTAACAAAGATGTTCTCTTAACAAAGTGTCTTTCTCCAGGTGGTTAAGATTAACAAAAAACCCACATCCTTTTTGGCTAGAAATCCGGTGATCAAGTTTGTTGCCGGTGCAGCGGTTCTGTCCTTGGCGGCCTGCTACATTTGGGTGCGCGACCGAGACAACGTCACCTGGCAGGGCTGGGACGACGACGAGCGTGCGGCTTGGTACTGGGGAACCCAAGGGTCCCGCCTGATGCCCAAAGCATGGTTTGACGCTCTGGAAGTAGCCTCGGCACAGGATCGCTTCGCGACGCTCGACAACTTGGGAGAGTTCGGCTTCCTCGCCCCGCCGGATCAGATCGACCATATCCCGGGAACTGAAGGGCTGCCCATCGGCATTTCCGTGGACCTCCAGGCCGATGATGATTTCCAGGTTACGAGGCTGCGCTGGTACGATGGCCAAACGGGCGCGGCGATTACGGCCGAGCCGTGGATCGGGCTAAACTGTTCGGCCTGCCACACCGGGCAGATGACTTACGACGGCGTGACGAGCGTCTTCGACGGGGCGCCGAACCTGCTTGATTTCCAAAATTTCGTCGAGGACCTTGACCTCGCACTGATTGCGACACGGGCCGAGACGGACAAGTTCGACCGCTTCGCGCAGCTGGTCCTCGACGGTCGCGACACGGCGCAGAACCGGGAGATGCTGGCAAATGCGTTGGACCGGCTGATTGCCTGGCAGCGCCAGACAGAGGTTATGAACTTCACCGACCTGCGCTATGGCTATGGGCGGCTTGATGCCGTCGGGCACATCCTGAACAAGGTCCTGATGTTCGCGGGCGCCGACGCCGAGGCAGGCAACCCCGCCAATGCTCCGGTCAGCTATCCCTTCATCTGGGGCATTCATTTGCAAGAGCGTGTTCAGTGGAACGGCATCGCCCAGAACAGCCGTTTCGAGTTTCCGGAAGACGCGTTGGAATACGGCGCGCTTGGGCGGAACACCGGTGAGGTTCTTGGTGTTTTTGGCGAAGTCATCCTGACGCCGCCGAAAGGGCCGCTGGACGCGATTGACGGGTTTACCTCCAGTGTTCGTTTGTCGAGCCTCGACAGCATGGAACACCAGCTTCAACGCCTCACCGCACCGGTCTGGCCTGCCCATTTCCCGCCGATCGATGAAGAGAAGCGCAAGCAAGGGGGAGAGCTCTTTAAACAGAAGTGCGCTTCTTGCCACGTCGAGCCGCCAAAGGACGACGTCAGCGGACCTGTCGAGAAAATCGTGACCTTTGACGAAACTTTGTCCGATAACCGGGCGGACCTCACAGACATCTGGATGGCTTGCAACGCCTTCGTCTACCGCGGGCCGACGGGCCCATTGGCTGGTCACAAGGATCTGGACGGCAAGGTTATCCCTGCCGAAACTCAGGTTGCGGTGATGCTTGGCGTATCGGTGCGCGGCGCAATCATCAAAGAGAAAGCCGATCTGGTGCGCATTGCGTTCCGGAACTTTCTTGGAATTCAGGAACTGCCGCAGGTGGATGCGGTTCCGGAAACCGGGGTAGAGCGGGCAGTGGACAGGAGTGTCTGCCTCAACGCAAAAGGTGTGCCGACCTTGGGCTACAAGGCGCGGCCGCTCGACGGCATTTGGGCCACGGCACCCTATCTGCACAACGGCTCGGCGGCCTCGCTTTACGAGCTGCTTCTGCCGCCAAACGAGCGCGCGCATGAATTCTGGGTGGGCAATCGCAGCTTCGACCCGGTTCGGGTCGGATACGTCGATGCGGAACCACAAGACGGCCGGGCTTTTCTTCTGCGGACCCGCGACGAGGACGGAGTGCCAATCCCTGGGAACAGCCCTGAGGGCCACGATTACGGGGTCAGAAACCTGACCGAAGCCGAGCGGTTTGCAATCATCGAATATCTCAAGTCATTGTAGGATCAGACCGATGGGCGCATTCCTCGACCAGATCGATGCATTGCAGCCAGGGGACCGCTGGGCAGTGGTCCGTGGCATTGTCGAAAGTCAGTCCGCCCTGTTCCTGAACGAACTGCGGCGTGAATGCCCGATCCTGGTGTTGCCGGAAGTGACGCTTGTGTCGACGCTTGCCGATTGCATGACTGTCCTGCGGCGGCACGGGACCTTTGGTGTGGATCTCTACAAACCCAAGCAGAGCGGCTACTTCATGGCGCAGGACGATACGGCTGGCCATTGGCGTGAAAAGTCAGTGATGAAGGCCGTCCTAGACCGCGATGAGATTCCTGAGATCCGCAGCTGGATTGGCGAGGAGACTGCAGCGATCTTGGCCAAGCCTCAGGGCCGCTTCGATCTGGTGCGGACCGTAACCCGCGGGGTCCCGGTTCGACTGGTTCAGGAATGGTTCGGATTTACAAGATCGGACCCGGACAAACTGATCGACTGGTCCTACTGGAACCAGCAGGACGCATTCTGGAACCAGCCCTTTGACCGCGACCGTCCCGGCATCGACCCTGCAGGGATTGTCAAAAATCGCAAGCGCGCGCTTTCCATGATGGCGCTCTATGTCGGAAGGCTGGTCGTGCGGACCCGACTAGCTGTTACGCTCGGCTCGGATGCCAAGGACCCGGTAACACGGTTGGTGCGGCTTGCGGCTTCGGACTCGGTACGGTTCTCGTTGCGCAACACACTGTTCAATGTGGGCGGGCTGCTGATCGGTGCGGTCGAGACCACCTCACATGCGGTTGTGAACGCGCTGACGGAGCTGCTCTCTCGCCCGGACCAACTCCACAGCGCGCGTGCTGCCGCCAAGGCACCTAATCCCTCTAGTTTCGATGGCCATGTACTTGAGGCTTTGCGCTTCCGACCTGCCTTTTCCTACTTCTTCCGCGTCTGCCACCGTGACACCTGGTTGGGGGGCAGCAGCGCACCGCAAGTGATCCCGGTAGGCAAAACCGTCATCGCGCTGACAAGGGCCGCGATGCGGGATCCGGCTGGATTTCCCGATCCGGACACCTTCAATCCCGGTCGCGACCTTTCGGACAGCTTTACCTTCGGCCAGGGACTGCATTCCTGCCTCGGCGAGCACATTGCCCGGGTCATGGTGCCCGAGATTGTCCGGCAAATCCTGTTGCGGGACGATCTGAACTTTGGAACCGGAGCAGATTTCGGGCAGGGCACTGTCCCGCAAAGATGGGACATCGGTCCTGAGATATCGCCGTAACACCCGCACCGGGGGCTTGCCTGAGGACGAACTGATCAAAGCAAAGTGGAGGTGAGTGATGGCCTGGTATCTGAGTGTTCGTTCCCATACGCTGCTCTTTGCGCTTTTTCTGGGCTTCGGTTTTGGCGTTGCGCTGCCCGTTGCGGCGCAAGAGCACGGAGCCTTGGTCGACTGGAAGGTCGAGGCGCTTGATGGTGGCGAGGCGGCCGTCGCGCTCAGCCGACTTTACACAACCATGTACAATTCGGGTCAGATCACGACCCGTGAAGTCGCTGTCGAGAAGGGGGATACCCCGGCAGACATCATGCGGCGAGAGGGCAGCTGGCCAACCTACCTTGGCCCGGCAAACCGACTACTGGATGCAGTGGTCTGCGACCTGAACCCGACGTTCTGCCTTAGAGAAAGAACACTCGCCTCCGGGTCGATGAAGGACGACATTTCGCTGAATGTCGACGGCACCGTGCCAACGGACGGCGATTGGAGAGGCCTGCAGCCCGGCGCGATGCTGCTCATCCCAGACTATAGCGTGGAGCGGAGCTATGAGACGATTGCCACCTCCGCGGGCTATCTGGCCAAGCGATACGGCGACCGGGCGCGGACCGAACGCACCGGAGCGCTCGCCGCGCTTTACTGCAACCAGCAACCGGCGGCATGTGTGGACCAGCCGGTCTTGACCTGGGAAGGCGACAACAATCCGCCGGTCCTGCAGTTCGATCCTCGCCTGTTCGACCCAGCAATTGATGGCGCGACGCTCCCAGAGGACGTGATGGCCGCCTTTTTGAACACCAACACTCGCTCAGTCCTTATCGCGGTGCCCTACCTGAGCCTGCGCCAGAACCTTACACTGCCGCGTATCGGGACCTCAGATCAGATTGGAACGAAAGAAATCCAGCGAAGACTTGACGGCAACATGTTGGTCGTGCCGGATTTGCGCACAGAATCGACCGAGGTACTGACAGGCTACAATGGCTCCTTTCTCGAGCTGATGCAGCCATGGCCAATAGCTCCGTCGGCGACAGAAGTTCCGTCCGATCGGATTGTCACGATTTATCATTTCGACAAAGCGGCCAAGTTGCAGCACTGCATGTTCAAGAACTTGATTGGCGTGCAGCTCTTCGAATGGATGGATGCCAAAGCCGGAAAAGCGGCCGGGCCAGAAAAAGTCATTCAGGCTATCGAGGCATCGGAATGCTCGCCGGTCAGTGGGGTTGCAAGCCGGGCAAACGATCACGGTACACATACACTTGGTCTACTAATCGGGCAACTCGAGGCATTCGCCAAGGCTTTGCCGCCCGACATAACCTATTTCAGGGTCGTTCATGTTCCATTGGGCGCTTCTGAGTTTGAAAGCGGAACAGCGCCTGAGGCTTCAAGCCGGATTGTTCCGGTTCTTGAGCTGCTGAACCCGCCTAATCAGCCAGATGTTGTGTCCATGAGTCTGTCATGGCCAGCGGTCGGCATGGAGAAACTCAACAATCTCGTTTTGTTGAAAGAGGATCTGATCACCTTTGTCGTGCCCGCGCCCAGGCAGGAAGGACCGGACGAGTGCGCCCGAGGACCAGCCGGGATCAAATGGCCAGGCGGCCTTTTTGTTGAGAACGTCGTTTCGGTCGTTGGACTCGCTCTTTCCGGGACGGACGACCAACCTGACATCGTGACCGTGGCGGACGCAGGGACCGGAAGCAAGTGCCATGAGATCGGTGCCTTTGGCACGCTTTTTGGACCCATTGGGGAGACGAACGCCGTCGCTGAAATGGAAGGCGCTTCTCAGGCGACACCGATTGTCGCCGCGACAGTCGCCGAACTGATCCGGCGCCTGCCTTCGCATAACCCAAGGCCGAACAAGATCGGAGAGCACCTGATCGCTTCCGCCTGGTTCGACCCCGACATGATCAATGTGGCGAAAGCGACGCTTCTTGATTCCAGCAACGCACTGCTTACTGTGGACGCGGACTTGATTGTCACCAACTCTGGTTGCCGGGTCTTTGGCAATTACGTCCAAATCAGGGATAGCGCTGGCTCGAATGCCGAGTTTTTCTACAAAGGCGAAACTGGAACACGACGAGTTCCGTCAAAGAATATGCTCCTGTCGTTCCGCAACCTTGATAGCGATCGGGTCCTCGTGGTCAGCCTCATCAACGAGATTGTCCGCGTCGAGGTCGGAGAACGACAGTCGGGGATGAACAACAGAACCATCCAGTTTTCGCCAACACAACTCAGCCAACAAGACTGCGACGGTATCAGCCTTGGCAATGATACAATTCCCGTATCCGTCGTAGATCAACTCATCGTAAGCAAGCTAGGAGGTTGACTATGCGCAGATTTTTTATTGCTCTTTTGCTCACCGCGAGCTTCACCTCACCGACCGCAGCACAAGCGGAAGAAGAGACAGAGGTTATCGTTCATGCCGAAGGGGTGGTGGAAGAACTTGCCATCGTCTTTCCTCCGGGCCCAAGCGGTGAAGAAGACTCCGCCGAAGCAAGCGAGGTGCCAGAGGGCCAGGTGCTATGGGCCCAGAGCTTCCTGAGGACCGGATCAAACTCGGTGCAGGTGCGCCTTGAAAATCGCGGAACCGAAGCCGATGCGACGGGCTGGATCGAAGTTCTCGACGGCAATGGTGATCTGGTCGAGCGGATCGATGCAGCGCGGCTGGCGGCGGACGACATGATCTGGACGAACCTTGCCTTTGGGTCGTTCCTAGAGGTTCTGGTGATCGGCAATGAGGGCAGCGAGCTGTCCTTCACCATTTCGGCGATCAGCTTCGAGAAATCCTCGGCTCGGGCAGAATCAATCATCGGTACGGACGGACGCCAGCATATCATCGCGTACGACGGCGTTTTCTCGGATGTCCTGCCGACAGTCGAGGGGGCGGCGGCGAAGCTGACCTTCATCAAGTCAGAGAATGGTTTCCCGAAGCGTTTTGTCTGCACCGGATTTTTGATTGCCGACAATCTTCTTCTTACCAACGAGCATTGCGTGAACACTCAGGAAGTCTGCTCCACCACCAAGGTACTGTTCGGCTTTGCGATCAACCAGCTTGGCGTCGCCCGACCGAAGCAGCAGGTGCGATGCATCAATGTCGAAAAGGTCAGCTTCGCGCTCGACTACGCGCTTTTGCGGCTAGACGGCAACCCGGGGCAGCGCTGGGGTAAACTCGTGTTCGCCGAAGGAGCGCCGCAGCCGGGGGAAAAGATCTTCATTGTTCAGCACCCGGCGGGCGAGGCAAAGCAGATCAGCGATGTCGACTGCACGGTTAAGGGCGCACCGGTTTCCGGACGAGCGCCGAAATCCGACCTGTCGCACACCTGCGACACGCTGGGTGGCTCTTCCGGCTCGCCGGTCTTAAATGAGGAAGGCGAAGTTGTTGGCTTGCACCACTTGGGCAAGCAAAGCGTGGGACAGTTCGCCAACCTGAACCGCGCCGTCCTTTCGACGATGATCACGGCCGAGCTCTTCCCTTGAACGCTGAGAGTTGCAGGGAAGTGTCTTCCGTCGGCAACTTGGCGTGAGGCTGCCTGCGCTGTCAACTAACGTCGCGTTATGACAAAATGGTCCCCTTTCCGCCACTTCAAAACCAGCCCCTAGATTATCCGCCTGACAGTTTTACTCTACATCCCCTTCCCCTATCGCTGCGAAACGTCGAGGACCTTCTGCACGAGCAGGGGATCGAGATCAGCCACGAGACAGTGCAATACTGGTGGAATAGGTTCGGTCCGATGTTAGCCGCTGTGATCAGGGGCAGGCGCGCGGGACCCGCGCCGCCGCTCTCGCCAAGTGGCGCGGCCTTCTCGCGGCCTGATCGGCAAGCGGGTAGGGGTAACGGAGACTGGTTCGCATTTGTCTGACAGCACCCGAAACAGCCATCACGGCCGCCCTTGCGCATCATATTGTGTCGCATCAGTGGGTATTATGTGATACAAAAGACCTGATTGATTTTCACTGTTTCGATTTTTGAGCCAGCCGCGGACTGCAAGCCAGTGCCGCCGCGAAACTGGCATCTTTGGGGGGTTTACATGAAAGTGCTGTCTCTACCATTGTTTTTTGCCGTCGTTATTTCGTCCAGCCAGGTCCAAGCCGAAACTCGTTGCGCAGATTTAGGGCTTGTGCTCGCCATAGACAGCTCGAGTAGCATAAATGAAGACGAGTTTCGAATGCAGGTCCTCGGCTATGCCGCTGCGTTTACCGATCCAAAGGTTCTTCGCGCGATCCGCGATGCTGGAACGGTTGATGTGGCAGCCGTTTTCTGGGCGGATTCTGCCTATCCTCCACTGATCACTCAGTGGTCGCGAATTATCAATGGAGTGGATGCCGCAGTGCTTGGCGCTAGCTTCTTAACGCATCAGCGAAGTGCGTTCGGTGATACCGATCTGGGTGCTGGACTTATGGCCGCGCTGGACCTGTTTGAAGCGCCGGGTCGGTGCAGGGTACGGGCGGTAGTCAACATATCGGGAGACGGGCGTGCCTCTCTCGGAAACCGGCGGGCAGCCAACACAACTGTCGCTGAAGCTCGGGGGCGAGCAGCGGCCATGGGCGTTACCGTAAACGGGCTTGCGGTTGTGAACGCGGAACCAGCCCTTGCCGAGTATTATCGGACGCAGGTGATCACCGGGCCTGGGGCTTTCGTACTGGAAGTGCGCGATTTTCGCGCCTTCAGCGAGGCCATTGTTCAGAAGCTTGAACGAGAGATTCGACCGCAGCTTTCTGCTTTTCTCCAGGGGGAAAAAACTTAGGGAAAGTGTGCCACGTTGGAGACATTGCCGCGGAGCAGTTTAGGTCGCCTTCGGTAAATGGGGCCGATAGCGTGTAACTATAGCTTTTCTGGACGGCTAAGGGCGGGCTGCGCGGTAAGTTCAACCAGGACCAGTTGCCCTTGCCAAGCCGCAGGAAACGGCTCCAGCAGATCAGTTAACGTCATCCCTGACGGCTGCCTCCCCGCCACAATCGCTTCCACAATGTCCGGTGCCAACTGCGCCAACCGCAATACCCGCGCCAGATACGACACCGCCAGCCCTTCCTTCGCCGCCAGTTCCGCGATGGTGGTAAACTCCCCGCTTTCCAGCA
>JAYSSN010000287.1:0-9216 GCA_043720555.1 Rhodobacterales bacterium
CCATCGCCTTTTGCATCGCGGCTTCCCATTCGTCGGCCGTGGCGTTGCGCGAAATCGGCACTTTCTGCATGTTGTCGGCCACCACGATGTTCAGGCCCAACGCAAATGCACCCAACGGCACGGGCGGTTCGGCAAGATCGCTTTTGGCGCAGGCCGACAACAGAACAAGCAGTCCAAAAAGCATGGCAGTCAGGCGGGGCATGGCAGTCAGGCGGGGCATGGCAGATTCCATTCTGGGTCAGCGCACCGATACCCTGCCCCCTGCCCCCATGCAATCCTGCCGCATTGGCCTTTGCGGTGCATGGCCTATGATGCAGGTATGAACGATCAACGCCCCATCCCCGCCGCCGTGCCCGCCCGTGTGCCATTGTCGAACACACCGCTTGGTGTTTTCGGCAGTCTGCGCGCGGGGCGCGAGAATGTGCTGCTGCTGATCCCCGAGGTGGCGACACGTGCGCCGATCCTGTCGGGGCGCACGGTCAAACGCTGGCACATGGTGATGGACCCCGGGGCGCTGCGGCGCATCCTGCGCGACAAGGTCGCGGACTATCCCAAATCGGTGGTGACAAAGCTGATACTGGAACCGGCAATCGGCGACAGCCTGTTCGTGGCCGAAGGTGCCCAATGGCTGTGGCAGCGGCGCGCGGCGGCCCCGGTATTCAGCCACCGCAACGTGGCGGCTTTGGCCCCGGTGATGACGGCGGCGGCAGAACGGGCGAGCGCGCGGATCGCCGACGCCGCGGGCCGGGCGGCGGATCTGTACGACGAGATGGTCACGGCGACATTCGAGGTGATATCGGATGTGACCTTCTCGAATGGCGACGGGTTTGACCGCGGCTCGGTTCACCGGGCAATCGAGCAGTACATCAGCCAGACCGCGAAGGTGTCGTTCCTCGATATCATCGGTGCTCCTGCGTGGGTGCCGCGTCCGGGGCGGATGATCGCGGGTTCTGCGATGCGCGACATGAAGCGGGTGGCGGATGCCGCGATTGATGCGCGCCGGGGCGATGGCGCGAAAGAGGTGCCGGATCTGCTCGACCTGATGATGGCGGGTGAAGACCCCAAGTCCGGGCGCAAGATGACCACGGCAGAGCTGCGCGATAACCTTTTGACCTTCATCGTGGCAGGGCACGAGACGACGGCGCTGACCCTGTCATGGGCGCTGTATCTGTGTGCCTTTGATCCGGAAGTGCAGGATGCCGCGCGCGCCGAGGCGAAGGCTGTGTTGGGGGACCGGGCGGCGACGGTGGCGGACATTTCAGGCCTGCCCCTGATCCGGCAGATCGTGGATGAGACGTTGCGGTTGTACCCACCGGCGGCCTTCCTGTCGCGCACGGCGATGGCGCAGGACGAATTGTGCGGGCGCGAGGTGAGGCCCGGCGACACCGTCATTCTGCCGATCTATGCGCTGCACCGCCACCACGATCTGTGGGCAGCGCCGGACCGCTTTGATCCATCGCGCTTTGCCGACCCCAAGGCGATTGACCGGTTCGCCTATCTGCCCTTCGGTGATGGCCCGCGCATCTGCATCGGCGCCAATTTCGCGTTGCAGGAGGCGGTGATTATTCTGGCCACACTGCTGGCGCGGTTCCGGTTCACGCAGGTCGCAGGGCGCGAGCCGAAGCCGGTAATGATCCTGACGCTGCGGCCGCAAGGCGGTGTCTGGCTGGGAGTGGAAAGGGCGGCTACATCTGGAACACAACTTTAGGCGGTTAACTCTTCGATCTTGCGGCAGGTATCATTTGCCTCCTCACGCAGCCAGGCAATGAACCTCTGGATTTGAGGGCGATTGACGGCATCCGGACGGGTTCTGATCCGATATGGGTGCGGAGCAACAAGATGTTCTGACACAGGAAATGGCAACACAATCGATCCAGACTGAAGTTCATCCAACAGCAGGGACAGGCCGCATACCAGAAATCCCACATTCTGCCGCACGGCCTCGATTGCGAGCCGGGCGTTTGGGTAACGCACGCCCCGGTCTGTACCCGTTTTGCGGTGCCCGAAGGTATCGAACCACTGCACCCACCCAGGATGGCCAATGCCGTCCTGATGCGATTTCAGATGCAAAAGCGGCATACCTTCCATCTGCACGACGGGATGCAGGTCGGCCATGCGGCGCTGGTTTTCTGGCCCGGTCACTGCGACGAACACGTCCCTGAACAACGGCTCACCAAGATCGTCGTCACAAACGATTCGCACGTCAGGTGAACCCAGACGAACCGCAACATCGCCGGCGCCATTGATGCAAAACAGTATATTGGGATGTTCGCCGCGAAAGGCAGGCAGGCGCGGCAAAAGCCAAAGCTCGGCCCAATCCGGGTCGGCCACAACGTGAATTTCGCTTATCCGCTGAAAATCAAGGCCTTCCGTCACCCGCTCCAATGCGTCAAATGCCTGTCGCAAATCTGCCAGCACCCGGTTCAGTTCGGGCGTGGGTGTCAGCCCTGACCGCCCCCGAAGCAACAGGTCAGAGCCCAAATAATTCTCAAGGGCGCGAATACGTTGGCCGACTGCCGCAGGGGTGATGCCCAGACGATCTGCCGCAGCCTTCAACGAACCTTCGCGGATCGCAAAGTCCAGTGCTTGCAGCGATTTGAGATGCGTGACACCCGGCATCTGATAAAGATTGTCTTTATGCCGTAAAAGATCAAGCATTGTGTCTAAAGGTTGGCTTTAGCCAGCTAAAGATATTTGAGTTTTGAATTTGGCACCTCATGCCCCATCCTTCTGTATCTACGGCATCATCAAACGATTTCAGAAGGATGGAAACGTCATGAAGCGCTACATGATTGAGCGTGAGATCCCCGGTATCGGCGACTTTTCGTTGACAGAGCTTTGTGGTGCGGCGCGGGCGTCAAACCAGGCATTGGCCAGCATCGGGCCCGCCATACAGTGGCAGCATTCCTATGTGGCTGGCGACAAAACGTTCTGCGTGTACCTCGCCAACAGCGAGGATGAGATCAGGAAACATGCCAGCCTCAGCGGGATCCCGTTTGCACGCATTACCGAGGTTCCTCAGATCATCGATCCGCTGACCGCCAACAACTGACGCAGTCGGACGCATGCCGATCAGTCGGCACCAATCTTTGGCCGACGATCACTGCGGACCCGAAGCAGTCATACTCAGTGTCTGATTTGCACGTCCTTACCCTAGTTGAACCGGTTGTCCCGCGGAAAGCCTCGCGGGGCCATGCGGCCCGCACTGGCCCGCGCCGCCTGCCATTCGGAGAGGTCCGGTTCCGTGCGGGTCCGGCCTGCGGGGTCAAGCCATGTCAGGCCGTTGGACAGCGTGAAGGTGGTCGCATCGATCAGACCGCCGTCCTTGTACTTTTGCAACCGCACACCCTTGCCTTTCGCCATTTCAGGCAGGTCAGACAGCGGGAAAACCAGCATCTTGCGGTTGTCCCCCACCACCGCTACGTGATTGCCCGCAACGCGGCGGCAGATCGCCAGACGCACGTCGTCGCGCACGGTCAGCACCGCCTTGCCGGCACGGGTCTGGGCCAGCACTTCATCCGAGGGCACGATGAAGCCATCGCCTGCGGTGCTTGCCACAAGCAGTTTCTCGCCGGGGCGGAAGATCATCAGATCGACGATGGCCGCCTCGTTCGGCAGATCGACCATGAGGCGCACGGGTTCGCCCATGCCGCGCCCGCCGGGCAGGGTGGCGCCGATCAGCGTGTAGAAACGCCCGTTGGCCGCGATCAGCAGAATCTTGTCGGTGGTTTCGGCGTGGAAGGCGAAGCGGGGGCCGTCGCCATCCTTGAACTTCTGCTCAAGCGTCAGGTCGGCATGCCCCTTCATCGCGCGGATCCAGCCCATTTTGGAACAGATCACCGTGATCGGTTCGCGTTCGATCATCGCCTCGAACGGCACATCCACCGCCTCGCCCGCCTCGCCCAGCCGCGTGCGGCGCTTGCCCTGTTCGGTGCCTTTGCCGAATTGCTTGCGGATGGCATCGAGGTCGCGGCTGATCTGTTTCCATTGCAGGCGCGGATCAGACAGCAGGTCATCCAGTTCTGCGCGCTCCTTCATCAGCGCGTCGCGTTCGGCGATCAGCTCCATCTCTTCCAGACGGCGCAACGACCGCAGGCGCATGTTCAGGATAGCTTCGGTCTGCAGCTCTGACAGTTCGCCGTCGCCCGGCAACGGCGTGCGGTAATCTTTGTCCGAAATTGCGCGTACATGGGTGCGGCCCCAGCTTTCGCGCATCAAGGCGGCTTTGGGATCGTCATCATAGCGGATGATGTCGATCACGCGGTCCAGATGCAGGAAGGTCAGGATGAAACCTTCGAGGATTTCCAGCCGGTGGTCGATCTTTTCAACCCGGTGCCGGGCGCGCCGCAACATCACATCGCGCTTGTGGTCCAGAAACGCCCGCAGGCATTCCTTCAGCGAACAGACGCGCGGCACACGGCCGTCGATCAGCACGTTCATGTTCAGCGAAAACCGCGTTTCAAGGTCCGAATGGCGAAACAACATGCCCATCAGCATGTCGGCCTCGACCGTGCGCGACCGGGGTTCCAGCACGATGCGCACGTCTTCGGCGGACTCGTCGCGCACGTCGGCCAGCAGCGGGATCTTCTTGGTCTGGATCAACTCGGCGAGTTTCTCGATCAGGCGGGATTTCTGCACCTGATAGGGGATTTCGGTGATGATGATCTGCCATGTGCCGCGACCAAGGTCTTCGATATGCCACTTGGCGCGAACGCGGAACGACCCGCGCCCGGTGCGATACGCCTCGCGGATTGCCTGCGGCGTTTCCACCAGTTCGCCGCCGGTGGGAAAGTCGGGACCAGGAACGAACCCCACCAGCGCATCATCGGTCAGTTCGGGATCGCGGATCATCGCCTGGCAGCCTTCGATCAGCTCATCCAGGTTATGGGGCGGGATGTTCGTGGCCATACCGACCGCAATACCGCTGGAGCCGTTCGCCAGAAGGTTCGGGTATGCCGCAGGCATCACCACGGGTTCTTCCAGCGTGCCGTCATAGTTGGGGCGGAAGTCGACGGCGTTTTCGGCCAGCCCCTCCATCAGCGTTTCGGCGATCGCTGTCAGGCGCGCTTCGGTATAGCGGGAGGCCGCCGGGTTATCGCCGTCGATGTTGCCGAAATTGCCCTGCCCGTCGACCAGCGGATAGCGCACGTTGAAATCCTGCGCGAGCCGAGCCATCGCATCATAAATCGCGGCATCGCCATGCGGGTGATAGTTGCCCATCACATCGCCGGAAATTTTTGCCGACTTGCGGAACCCGCCAGTCGCGGAAAGCCTTAACTCTCGCATGGCATAGAGGATTCGGCGATGAACGGGCTTCAGACCATCGCGCGCATCGGGCAGTGCACGGTGCATGATGGTGGACAGCGCATAGGTCAGGTACCGCTCGCCAATGGCGCGGGCCAGCGGTTCGGCTTCTACCACCGGCTCTATCTTGGGTGCATCGGGCGTTTTGGTCATGGATGTGGTGTAGTTCGCGCATCCGCCATGGTCCAGCCAGATTTGGCGCGTTCCCGTGCATCCTGTCACAAATGCGTGTTTTTTCCCCTGCGCTTCCGCGCCAACCATGCTAAAAGACAGGCATCAGATGTAGTGAGGTTTTACGATGTTTAAGCTGACCGCAATCCTTTGCGCAGCGATGTTTGCTGTTTTGCTGATCGCGGGTGAAGACCGTGGTCAGCTGCGGCCGGGGCTCGCCAATGCCCCTGTTGTGGCGGAAATTCCGACGGCAGCTTCGGTCGTCGTTGCAGCAGCGCCAGCGCCAGCCGCGTCGGCGGATGTGGCCCCCGTGGCGACCCCTGTCAGCGTGGCAGCCGCGACAACGCCCGCCACCGAAGACGCAATCGAAGCTACCGTGTTTTCACTGGCCAACTATGCCGACGATGCTGGACAAGCCGCCCCGACACCCGCACCTGCGGCCGACACCAGCAGCGCACTTGCCTATGTAGACGCCGAATCCGTGAACGTGCGCGAAGGTCCTGGCACTGAAAACCCCGTACTCGCGCGCCTTGCACGCGGCGAGGCAGTGACGATCGTGTCGACCGACAATACCGGCTGGGCGCGTATCCGCATCGAAGGTGATGGAGTCGAGGGCTTCATGTCGATGGACTATCTGTCGGCAACCGCCCCCTGAACGCGCCATTTGCCTTGTCCGCGCAAAGCCCGTAGCTATGGGAAAAAAGCGGGCAGGGCACGATGCAGGGCAAATCCATTCTGATAACAGGGTGTTCATCGGGCATTGGCCTTGATGCAGCACGGGGCCTGCAAGCACGCGGCTGGCGGGTATTCGCAACCTGTCGGCAGAGTGCGGATTGCGCGCGGCTCAACGCCGAGGGCCTCGAAAGTTTCTTACTGGATTACGCGGATGAGGCCAGCATTGCTGCGGCCGTGGACACCGTGCTGGAACGCACCGGCGGCACATTGGATGCGCTGTTCAACAACGGTGCGCATGCCTGCCCCGGTGCGGTCGAAGACGTGCCGCGCGCCGCGCTGCGCGAGATATTCGAGGTCAATCTCTTTGGCTATCACGACCTGGCGCGGCGGGTGATCCCGGTGATGCGGGCTCAGGGCCACGGGCGGATCGTGAATTGCTCGTCCGTGCTGGGGTTGGTGGCGATGACGTGGCGGGGCGCCTATGTGGCGACGAAGTTCGCCATGGAAGGGCTGACCGACGTGATGCGGATCGAGTTGAAGGGCACGGGCATCGCCGTGATCCTGATCGAACCCGGCCCCATCACCTCACGCATCCGCGAGAATGCCATTCCGCATTTCGAGAAATGGATTGATTGGGAAAATTCGGCCAAGCGTGACCAGTATCAGGCGCTGCGCGGGCGGCTGTACGAAAAATCGGGGCCGGACCGGTTCGAACTGCCCGCATCCGCCGTCACGGCCAAGCTGATCCATGCGCTGGAAACGCCGCACCCTGCAGCGCGTTACTTTGTGACGACGCCCACATACCTGATGAACATAGCGCGGCGCGTTTTGCCGACACGCATGTTGGACTGGATGATCGCCCAGGGATAGGTGCCGCAGATGCCGTTCGGCTGAAGTGAGTATCTGGGCAACGCGCGAACCGTGCGTCAGGCGACTGTCACTGTCGCCGGGGCGAGGCCTTCGATGCTGACCGTGCAGGTCTGACCGGCGGCGACGGGGCCAACCCCGGCCGGGGTGCCTGTCATGATCATATCACCCGCCTGCAGGATCACCATGCGCGACAGATGCGCGATGATGGCCGCGACCGGCCAGATCATGTCGGCAAGCAGGGCGTCCTGGCGCACGGTGTCGTCCACCGTGCAGCGGATCGCGCCCCGCGGTTGCTGGCCAATATCATACGCATGCACCGCGCCGATCACGGCGGAGCGGTCAAACCCCTTGGCCATGTCCCAGGGGCGGCGGGCGGCCTTTGCCTCGGCCTGCAGATCGCGGCGGGTCAGGTCATTGCCGGCGGCATATCCCCAGACCAGTGACAGGGCGGCATCTTCAGGCAGGAACGCGCCACCGGATCCCAGTGCCACAACGAGTTCCGCCTCATGGTGCAGGTTGGCGGTCGCAGGTGGATAGGGGATGGTGGTGCCGCTTTCCACCACCGCATCGGCGGGTTTGGTGAAAAAGAACGGCGGTTCGGCCTGCGGGTCGTGGCCCATTTCGCGCGCGTGTTCGGCATAGTTGCGCCCCACGCAAAAGATGCGGCGCACGGGAAAGCGCAGGGCACTGCCTGCGACAGGCACACTGGGGGTCGCGGGCGCGGGAAAGACATAGGTCATGGGCGGCCTTTGGGCGGTCATTCACCGATCGTGAAGCACTGGATCGCGCGGGCTTGCAGGCGGCGGCAGGCGAGATCGGCCTGTTCCTGGCTTAGCCCCATGAAATTCGCGTCATACCCGCCACCGCGTTCCGAAACCTTGCGCAGCGAGTCGTTCAGCGTGGCGCTTTCGGCCAACTGGGTGCGCAGCAGGGCGCGTTCCGCGTCGGACCGGGTGTTGAAGCGGCCCACGTTCACGCCCCATGACCGACCACCCGAGGTAGACATGACCAGCACGACCTCTTCGGGCCGGGCTGCGGGTGCCACTTCGGCCACGACCTGCGGCTCTTCCGCCGGGCTGTCAAAGATTGGCGCGCGACGCACAGGGGCGAGCAGTGCCACAGTCGTCTCGGCTGGCAGGGAAGCGGGGGCCGCGCTGTCCGACAGCATTACACCGTTGCCATCCGTGGGCAGCGGACCGGCAAGGACGAGCGCCTGCGCCTCAAGGCTTTCGGCAGGCGGCGGATCAAGCACGATCTCGGTGGGCGCCACCGGTGTTGCCGCAGCCAACGCCACGGCTACGGGGGCGACGACGGTATTGACGGGCTGCGCGTCGCCCAGGGCTTCGGCAAGTGCACCGGCAATGTCATCCTGCATTGCAAGCACTGCGGCGTCTGCGGCGGCGGCATCACTGCCGACCGGCACATCGTCGGCATCGGCCATCTGGAACGGCACCGGTTCCGCGCCCGGGCGGCCGCGTGGCCGCGGCGATGTGGTCAGCGTGGTAATCAGACGAATTGTCTTGCCTGCAGATGTCGCTTGCGATGCATCCGCAACGGCGGCGGCAATTGCCGCGTCATCAACGGGCGCGTCACCCAACGCCGGAAGGTCATCCGCCGCGATCAGGCCCGGCGCCTGGGGTGCGCTGACAGGGGCATTGCGCGGCGCGCTTCCAAACCCGAGGTCAAGCAGTTCGGCCACCTTGGCATTGCGGTTGGCAGTCGAGGTGCCGCCGAACACGGTGGCAATGATGCGGACCCCGCCACGTTCTGCCGAGGCTGTCAGGTTGAACCCGGCGGCATTGGTAAAGCCGGTCTTGATGCCATCGGCCCCTTCATAGGCGTCCAGGAACCGGCGGTTGGTGTTGTTCACCTCGCCCATGCCGGCATCCGCCGAACGGCGCGAAAAGATGTTGTAATATTGCGGAAAGTCATAAAACAGATGGCGCCCCAGCACCGACATGTCATGCGCCGTGGACAAATGACCGTCGCGCGTCAGGCCATTGGCGTTGCGGAAGGTGGTGTCGTTCATTCCCAGCGCGGCGGCGGTTTTGGTCATCCGGCGGGCAAAAGCCGCCTCGGAGCCGCCGATCGCGTCACCAATTGCCGTTGCCGCGTCATTGGCCGATTTCACCGCGGCGGCACGGATCAGATAGCGCAACGCGATCCGCTGCCCGGCGCGCAGACCCAGACGCGAGG